>CAZHOU010000012.1:0-20374 GCA_964534165.1 uncultured Zetaproteobacteria bacterium | reverse complement strand
CTGTTGCTCTCAAGGCAGCAATTTTCGCGGGTATTTGGGCGTTTGAGCGAGGACGGCGTCTATGTGCAATGGCTGGCCCTGAATCAGTTCGATTTGAAAAGCATGAAGATCGTGCTGGCGACATTCCGCACGGTGTATCCTGTCAATGCCATGTTTCTGGACGGTTTCCATCTGGCCCTGGCGGGTTTTCGCGGTGTCCGGCCCACAGCCGCCGATATCAGGGACTGGGCACGGGAGAAGGGGACGGAACTGACCGGGGGTGAGGGCTGGCACACATGGCTGGGACGCGATCTCGGCTCGATCCCGAACTTCTCCTCCCCCCTTCAGGATGAATGGCGGCCGGTGGCCGAATACAGGATTGCCCGGGCACGCGTGGAAGGTCGGTTGGACGTCGCGAATGTCCTCAACTGGCTGTTGCGCCTGCGGCCAAAGCCGACCGTAATTTTGCAACGCTGGCGGGTCGGGGAACGGGACGAGCGCGGTCTGGCGGAGGCGGTGTTGGCCACGGAGGCCATGATGCGCGCATGGGAGGCGATGTTTTCCGGTCGCAGGCGCAGTGTACCGCAGTTTCTGCGTCTGGCCTATGATGCCAATCCCCGGGACCGCTGGGCCGGCTTCGCCCTTGCCGATGCGATGGCACGGCGGCTGCAACGTGTGCCCCTGCGGCCGGCGCAACTGGAGAAAGGCTGGCGTCGGGTCTTGGCCGTGCGGCCCGATCACGTGTTGGCGCTGAAATCGTTGTGGCGGCTGGCGCGGGAGCGCGGGGAACTCGATCAGGCCGCAAGATGGCTCAAGCGCTTGCGTTCTCTTGCGCCGCTTGACCCGGACGTGCTTGCGGCTCAGCATCGGAATTGAGCCGGAGCGAGTGGATAACATGCAACAGAAAACATGGGAAGTGGATACGTTTCCGAGCCGGCAGGAAGGCTGGCCGCGTTGGCGACGCCTGCATCGGACACGGCGGCTCGTGCAGACGGCATTCCTGGCCCTGTTGGTGTTGGCGCCGATTCTGGGCTGGTTCCGGATTGATATCCTGACCGGAGCCTTTGTCATCGGCGAACATCAGATCTGGTTTTCCGATTCGGCGATTGTGCTCGGTCTGTGGTTTTTTCTCGCGAGCCTGCTGGTGCTCACCTATTCTTGGCTCGGCGCCGTATTTTGCGGCTGGGCCTGTCCGCAGGGTTTTCTTTCCGAACTCGGCAGTGCGTGGATGCACAGGTTGTTGGGGCGGGGGGCGCAATTGTCCGTGGACGGGGAGTCCATTCGGGTGGCACGACGCAAGGGCCGGATGAGTGACTGGCTGCTACTTTCCGCCGCCTATGTGCTGGTCTCCATGCTGTTTGCGTTGGTGCCGCTCCTCTACTTCTATCCTCCGAGCGCCGTGTGGCATTTTGTAACCTTTCAGCGCGATGCCGCCATTCCCCTGTCCATCTATTGGATCTATTTCGTTCTCTTTGTGGTCATGATGATCGATATCGCCTTCATTCGCCATCTGATGTGCCGTTATTTCTGCATCTATCGCGTCTGGCAGCATTCTTTCAAGACCTCGCAGACCATGCGCATCGGCTTTGATGCGACACGGGCCGATGAATGTGTGAAATGCGGCTATTGCGCCAAGGCCTGCGTGGTCGATCTGGATCCCCGGCATACGGAGGTGTATTCGGGCTGCACGGCCTGCGGCGAATGCATCGTGGCCTGTGACCGCCTGCACGAAGGAAAAAAGTCGGGCGGCCTGCTTGCGTTTGTCTTTCCGGAGAAGAGCGAGGTGCCTTCCCACATGACGGCCATGCTTGGACGCAGCAAGGGGGTGCTCCCGTTTATGGCGGCCGGGGCGCTGCTTCTGGCCTTCGGGATCGTGCACTACAGCCCCTATCATCTCAGTGTCGGAAACATCGGCGCCCGCCATACAGGGATGAACACCTATGTCGTGCATTTGGCCAACAAGCGTTACCGGCCGGCATCGCTCTCCCTTTCGATTTTGGGACTGGAACACCGGCAATACGAGCTGCAACATCAAAAAGTCCATTTTCGTACCGCGGGTATGACGAACGTCGTGCTGCGGTTGCATGCGCACGCGATCCGTCACGGGCTGCGGCGTTTTGTTGTCCGCGTGACAAGCGCGGATGGCTGGGTGCGGGAGTTCCCCGTTCAGTATTACAATGCGGAGGGTGAAACATGAATCACAAGGATGAAGGCAAGGATATGAACACCCGGAGCAAACCGCCGCGTCACGGGCCCGAGGACAACTACGGCTATACCTCCGTGGAGGAGCGACATCGCAAGCGTGGGCTCGAGAACTGGGAGATGGTGGAGGCGATTCCCGATGCCCAGAAACCGGTACCCAAATGGTTTATCGCAGTGATCGTGGCCGTCATCTTCGTCTCCATCAGTCTGAGCTTCCCCTTTTTCGGCCGCCGCACGGATGTGGCCTTTGATTGGACGCATTGGAGTCTCGGTATCGTCGCCGCCGTGGTGTGGATCGTGGTTGGCAGCATCTTCATCTATTGCATGACGCGGCTTTACGGATCCAAAATCGGCGGGCGTCTCGACCACGATCCGGAGAACAAGGGGCGACATGGAGAGAAATAGGCCTCCGGCATCGATCTTTCTGTCCACACTTCTGATTCTCACCTGCCAAGCGCCCGGCTCTTTGGCACTGGCCGGTGAAGCGTCGCCGCAGCCTGTTCTGGCGCGTTATTGCTCGCATTGCCACGCACCTCCTTCCCCGCGCCTGCATCGCGCCGGCGACTGGGCGCGGATTGTAGCGCGCATGGACCGGCATCGATTGGATGCCGGTCTGCGCCCCCTTGCGCCTTCCGCACGCCGCGAGATCCTGCACTATCTCCGGAAGCATGCGCTGCCGTAGCTCACTCTTTCTCTTCGGCACCGCGTTGGTCTCGTTGGTCATTGCAGCCTGCGGCAACGATCAGGGATTCTTCCAATTGCGGCACTGGGGGGAATGGACCATCCGCTTGGAGACCCGTCCGCATCCGATCCAGGCCGGCCACAACGAGTTTCTGCTGCATGTTGTGGGGCCTCCCGGGCATCGCCTTCCCGGCGGCATGATCGTGCGCTACCGCCTGAGCGAGCACGATGCCTGGATCCAGGCCATGCCGGATGGCATGAGCGACGTGTTTCGGCGTGCCTTGACGGTGAAGGATCCCGCCCATGCCGTGCTACACGTGCATTTGTCCTATGCGGGGAAAGAAACCGAATTGAGATTCGTTCTATCTCCCCGGAGGCCGGAGAGTTGAGAAGAATCACCGTTCTGACGATCATGTTCATTTGCATGGCGCCGCCGCCGGCCGTGGCGATCGATCGTGGCGATCCGGCACGCGGGTGGGTGGTGGCCCAGGTTCGTTGTCAGCCTTGTCACTTCCTGAGGCTGAAGAGAAAGAAACTCGGTCCCGGGCTTCTGGGCGTGTACGGACGGCCGCCGAGCATCCGCGGCATCCCTTTCCCGCGTTGGAATGCGCACGCGCTGGATATCTGGCTCTCCGGGCCCCGTAAGGTGAAGGCCAACACCACGATGTACATGCCGCCCTTGAGTCCGCGCGATCGTGCCGACGTCATCGCCTGGCTGCGCCAGGTCGGCAAGCGTTAACCTGTCTCCCGTGTTGCCTGCAATCGCTTTTTAAGTTTCTCGCTCGGCACCCAGCGCCGCAGGAGCATGATCAGGCTGCCGCCGCGCTCCCCAGCACAGACGGGGCAGGTCAGGTAGGCCAGGTAGAGTTCCTTCGGCCGCCGCCCGCTTTGGACCAGCCGTGTCTGCATGGTTTGGACGAGGGGGCGGATGCTGCCGATATCCCCGTGATGGAGGGCCGCACGCAGGCGGAACGGGTTTGGCAGCCGATGAACGAACCTCGAGGGGCAGGTCTGATCCTCCAGCAGCCGGAGATGGCTGCCGCGAAAGGCGGCGGAGCGGGTGAGTGTGAATCCCGGCCAGCGCTCCTTAAGTTCGAGAAGGGCGATGTTTCTGCTTTGGCGCTGGCGGTAAAGGTCGAAGGCGATGGGCAGATGCATGAACATCGGCGCCGGCTGTTCGTGAACCAGCCAGCCTCCGAGGTTGACATCCCGGTCGTCCCAGTCGGGGAATGTGTCCGGGCAGCCGCAGGGGAGGATCATCGCTCCGTGCGTTGAATGTCCCGAATGGTGAGGATGACGTTGGCCAGATAGATCCAGAAACCGATCGCGAGAGTGGTGGAGGCGATCGAGATCAGGGGGCCGTAGAAGCGGTGGATCGCCGGCACGGCCGCAGGATCGTGCAGCCACAGGTACCCTTCCAGAGCGCCGAAGAAAAGGAGCAAAAGGTAGAAGCTGCCGACACCAAGCAGAGTCCACCAAAAGGAATGCTCGGCCATGCGGTGGGAATGCAGGGGTTTGCCGGTGATCACCGGCAGCATGTAGTATGTCACGGCCATCCCGAGCATCGTGACGCCGCCGACGAGATTGATATGCGCATGCGCCAGCGGGTCGATCATGTGGCCGGGACCGCCGTAGGGGCTGCCGATGGAGTCCAGCCAGGTGCGCACGGGAGGAATCACCTGCAGAAGACCATGCAGGGTGCCGATAAAGAAGGCGATGGCGGAGGTGACAAGAAACTTGATCAGGTAGCGGTGCTCCGACGGCATGGGCGCAGCCTAGCGACGACGGCAGTGGATGCAAGAAGGGGGGTACGGAGCCAAGGATGATGACATCGGTGGTCGATCCGATTTCACGGGACCACGAAAGCCGGCGGCGGCTGAAACGGGAGCGTGGGTCGAGTGATGAGGAGCGAGGAGCGAATGCGGAGAAATGAGGCCGAGGGTATCAGGATTCGCCGATGACCGTTCACGAATCGCCGCACCTTTGCCATCCATCTGCGGGATCATGAAAAATCCGGAACAAGGAAGGAACAGTTGATCGCATCACCGGTGCTATATGTGTCCCTTCTAAGCTATCTGCTGATGTTGGCGGCTTATCGGTTTCATCATGCACGTGGATGGCATGTGGGGGTGATGGGAACCTGCATGTTTTACGATCTGTGCGTGCCTTTCTACCTCTTCTTTGCGCGCAACTGGCCTCACCGTCTGATCGAACAGGGCGGTATCTTCAATTATCTGGTGTGGATGCATGTGGGTCTGGATATTCTGTTGTTCACGTTGTATGTGTTGCAGATCAAGGAAGGGCTGGGATTGTGGCGCCGGGAGGAGGATGCGCGCGTCCCGCACGCGCAGCAGGCCAAGGTGATCCTTGCCGCCCGGGCCCTGGTGATCGTGAGCGGCGGATTGTTGGCACCGTAAGCACAAGCGGTTTTTTCCTTTCTGGCGGAGGGTTTGCATCGCTTTGCAGGCCCAGGAATTGGGGGCTTGCAATATACCGGAGGGCGAGCTTAGGATACGCCACTCAACATATGTGAGGAGGTGGGTATGGAGAGCTTTGTTGAGGCATCCGTGAATTTTCAGTCGGGGACCATCTGGGCCTTCTATTTCTGGATCTTCGTCATCTTTTTCGGTTGGGCGCTGCTCATGCTCCGCGCCGGGATCAACAGGGGGAAACACCGCGACTGACCAGGTCCGGTTTGGGGACCGACCCGGGCTTCCTGGTTGATGCCAAAGATTGTAATACGTAATACGGGGTCGCTTTGATTGCGGCACCGGTGGTTTTATGTCAAGGGGGGGTATTTCATGCGATATTTGCTGTCTACAACCGGCATTGTGGCCGTTCTGGCTCTCATGCTGGCGGCTTCCACTCCAGCCCGGGCGCAAGGCGGGCTGTTCGGAGATATCAACAACGGTCGAAAGATTTACACACAGGGAAAGGGTGAGGATGTTCCAGCTTGCGCCACTTGCCACGGCGCCGACGGGCTCGGCAGCGACGACATGGGCACGCCGCGCCTGGCCAACCAGGTGTTTACCTACGAGATGAAGCAGTTGGAAGATTTTGCCCATGACCGGCGTACGGACAACACCCTTGGGGTGATGAATGACATTGCCAAGGCCCTGACGCCGCAGGAAAGGCGGGATGTGGATACCTATGTGCATTCCCTGAAGACCCCGTTCCTGGGGTCGGATCTGCGCGCGCTGAAGGCTGCCGGTGAGGTCAAGGTCGGCGACCGCTCGCGCGGACGCATGATTGTGGAATACGGCGCCGACGGCATCATCGCCTGCAAGAGCTGCCATGGCTTCCATGCTCGCAGCGCCGGGCGCATCTTCCCGATGCTGGCCGGGCAGCGCTATGTGTATTTGTTGAATCAATTGCATGCCTGGAAAGACGGCAGCCGTGCCAACGATCCAATGGGGATGATGCGAGCCGTGGCTCGTACATTGTCGGAGAAAGACATGCAGGATGTCGCCGCCTTTCTGACCGGCGCGCTGCCCTACACCGAGGGCAATCCTGCGGCACCGCCGAGGGCGCAGTACTGATCCAGGCCGGATTGGGTTCGGCCAATCGAACATATTGGCGGGGCTTTTGCCCCGCCTTTCTTTCTATGCGCACCATGTCAAAGCGGCTGCGATGGCTCGGTTGGCCCGCAAAGGCGGCCGATTCGTCCAAGCAGGGATTCCGGTCCGGGGTCGGGAACCGGGATAGAAGAGACGGGCGGGGTTTTCCCAATCACCCGTCACGGATCGCAAATCACCATCCACCTGTCAAGATGCGTCGAACTTCGCCATCCAGCCCCAAATCCATGGGAAAATCGGAGTTGGAAAATCTTCCGCGCGGCAGCCTCCCGGCTGCCGTTTTATTCCTTTCAGCCTCCGTATAGGATGCGCACCGCTGAGGAAGATATCGATTTTTCCTAGCGAGTGCGCTCAGACTTGTGCTGGCATGGCAAGTGGGCGTCTCCGCGCAAAGATCGTTCCAGGGAGTCGAAGTGAAGCAAAAGCTTGAAGCTGCCTTGGAGGCGGCGGTCCGGTCCTTGCTCAGGGAATGCGGTGATGAGGGAGGTGTCCGCGTACGCCTGACGCGGCCGCGCCAGGGGGCACATGGGGATTATGCCGCCAATGTCGCCATGCCTTTGGCCTCCAGGCTTGAAATGAAGCCGTTGGATGTGGCACGGCGCCTGGTTGCACGGGTGCAGTGGCCGCCGGCCGTGGAAAGGGCGGAGATCGCACCACCGGGGTTCATCAATATCCACCTGAAGCGGGCAGCGGAGGCCGAGGTCCTGTTGCGCATCATGGATGCGGGGGACGCCTATGGCTGTGTAAAGGTCGATGAGAAGGCATCGCGCATCTGCCTGGAATTTGTTTCCGCCAATCCGACCGGTCCGATGCACGTCGGTCATGGTCGTGGGGCCGTGGTCGGCGACACCCTCGCCAACATCCTGCATGCGCGCGGCGGACGCGTGCATCGTGAATACTATATCAACGACGCCGGCCGCCAGATCGAAATTTTGGCCGCATCCGTATGGTTGCGCATGCGGGAAATGCAGGGGGAACACATCGAGTTCCCGAAAGAAGCCTATCCCGGCGATTACGTGAAGGATGTGGCTCGAGCCCTGTTGGCGGAGAAGAACTTCGATGTCTGGGAGGGGATGGATGAGCGCTCCCGATTGAAGCGGATCGGCGAGCATGCCGTGGCCATCATCATGGAGGGCATCCGCAGCGATCTGGCGGCGCTCGGGATTCATTTTGACAACTACTTCTCCGAACACAGCCTGCACGCATCCGGTCGTGTGCAGGAACTGATCGACCGTCTCAAGGCCGAGGGCCTCGCCTACAGGGGGACGTTGCCACCGCCCAAGGGCAAGCCGGTGCAGGATTATCAAACCGTCGAGCAATGGCTCTTCCGCACCACGAGATTTGGAGATGACGTTGATCGTCCGTTGCTCAAGCAGGACGGTTCACCCACCTATTTCGCCGCCGATATCGCCTACCATCTGGATAAGCATGCCCGGGGCTTCGACCGCATGATCGATGTCTGGGGCGCGGATCATGGAGGCTATGTGGTGCGCCTGCAGGCGGCCATGGAGGCGCTGACCGGCAGGAAACAGCAACCGGAAGTGGTGTTGGTCCAGATGGTCAATCTCACACGCCACGGGCGACCGTTGCGCATGTCCAAGCGCGCCGGGACCTTTGTGACGTTGCGTGAGGTGGTAAACGAAGTGGGAAAGGATGCCGTACGCTTCAATTTTCTCACGCGCCGAGCCGAAAGCCAACTCGATTTCGATCTCGAAACGGCGAAGGCAAGGAGTGACGAAAACCCTGTGTATTACGTTCAATACGCCCATGCCAGGGCATGTGCTGTGTTGCGCAAGGCCGAAGAGGCGGGAATCGGGCTGGGCGATACGGGCACGATCGATCTGCAGCGGCTTTCCACCGCAGCGGAGCAGACGTTGATCAAGCATTTGCTGCATTACCCCGAGATCCTCGAGACGGCGGCGGTGCGCCTCGAACCGTACCGTGTAGCGGTTTTTCTGCTGCAGTTGGCAGCGGATCTGCATGCCTATTATCATCGCCATCGCGTTCTCGGCGATGATCGCTCCCTGACACGGGCGAGGCTGTTGTTGATGCAGGCGGTGAGACAGGTTCTGGCCAATGGATTGACCTTGCTGGGGGTGGAGGCGCCGGCGCGGATGTGACGGCGACCCGTCGAGCAGCCAGCCGATGTGCAAAAAGGCTTGCATTCAAAGTCGGAAAGAGGTGACAATGCCTCCGGTGAGGGATTGTCATGAATCAAGAGGACTGCAGGGAAAGGCTTGACGCTGATTCGGATGCGGCCCGACGGCAGAGGTGGGTGCCCCCGGTTCCGACCCGAACGGAGAATGGCCTATGAAAAGTGTTGCCCAGGATTTCGCCGAAGTGCATGAATCACGGCGATCGCAGCGCCGGGAAGCGGGGCGGGCGCAGGCGATTGTCATTGTCATCGGCATGCTTGTCATCGTGGCGGCAGGTTTTGCGGGTGGTTTCATGCTCGGCCAGGAGCACGGACAACAAAAGGCAAGCCAGGCGGAACGAAAACGCCTGCTGGAGCAGATTGGCAAGCAGCAGCAGGAATTGGAAAATCTGAAAAAGGCCATCGGCAATCGTGCGCAAAGGACCAACGAACCCTCCACGCAAGTCGGGGATCTCACGTTCTACAACACCCTTCCCAAGCAGCCGGTGACACCGGCGCCTCTGAACAGCCGCAGCACCACGGCCCCATCCGTGAAAGCACCCCCTCCGGCACAGAAGCGGGCCGCGGCCTCCCATCCGAATGCCAGGGCGGCGGTGCAGATGTACAAATTGCAACTGGGTTCCTACCAACTCCGGGCCAATGCCGAACGCCTGCAAAAGCGACTGCTGCAGGCCGGGTTCCGGGCCCGGATCCAGGTCATGGAACTGCCCGGGTTGGGACAATGGTACCGGGTTTATGTGGGGCCGTTCTCCAGTCTGGATGCGGCCGAGAACGCCAAGAGCCGGGTTCAGGCCAGGCTGCATCTCGTCGGATTGTTGCTGCGTGTCCACTAGTCTGGATTTTTCAGGGAAACGCGGATGGAGGGGGCGGCTTCGGGTTCAGGTGACCCCTCATCCGGTGATTGGTGATTCATAATTGGTGATTGGGAAAATGATTCGGGATCTGGAGACCCCTCCTACAGGGGCGGAAGTCGGAACTCGCCACTCGGTCCTCGGAACGCCAAATCCCTACGCATGGTCACTTGGAAAATCCGGGCTGGATGCCGCATCCCGTCACGCTTCGCTCGTGGTGCTCGGTAGGACTTGATCGGAGCTTTCAATGCCCCCTCTTTCGTGAGGACCCATCCTTGCTTTTCGTTGCCGTGAGCACTTCGATCCTTCGCACACAAACATCGGCATGACGACGGTGAACGAAACTGCCGATGCCTCGGTGCGGCGGCAGTGGATGAGGAAATGGACCGAACGCACCCTTGGGGGCGGTTGGGAATGGAAACCGCTGGCTGGGGATGCCTCATTCCGGATCTACTGGAGGCTGCGGAAGGGCCATGAAAGCCTCGTGCTTATGGATGCGCCGCCCCCTCATGAGGACGTACAGCCCTTCCTGTACGTGCGTGCCTGGCTTGCCCGGGCCGGTCTGCGTGTCCCCAGCCTGTATGCGGCCGACACGAAGAGAGGGTTCGTGCTGCTTGAGGATTTCGGAGATCTTACCTGGGCCGAGCATCTGCGTCGGGGCCGCGATCCCGAACCGCTGGTTGCCGATGCGCTGGAGCAATTGCAGTGCCTCCAGGCATCGGCGGCGAGGATCGATCTTCCGCTTTTCGATTCCGGTCGCATGCAGCGGGAGTGTGAGTTGTATCTGCAATGGTATCTGCCGTATGTGGCGGACTGCGAACCTTCCCCATCCGAATGCCACGCCTTCCGGGAATGGCTGCAGCCGATTCTTCAGGCACTGGAAGCGTTGCCGCGGGTGCCGGTACATCTGGATTTCCACAGCCGCAACCTGATGCTGCCGGACGGGAAATTGCCTCTCGGTATCATCGACTTCCAGGACGCAGTGATCGGTCCCGTGACCTACGATCCGGCATCGCTCTTGTACGATTGTTATCAGGATTACCCCGAGCCGCAGCGTCGGCGATGGAGCCGGCGTTTTTTCTCTTCTCTGCCGGCCTTTGCAAGAAGCGCCTTTGCCGAGTTCGAGGAATGGCACCGGTTGCTGCGACTTACAGCCATGCAGAGGCACATCAAGGCCATCGGCATCTTTGCACGCCTGGCCTTCCGCGACGGCAAGCACCGTTTCCTGGAGGAAATCCCTCTGACGCGCAAGCATCTGACCGAGGCCCTGGAGGTCCTCAACCTGCAAGAACCGACCGGTTTGTTGCACAGGAGTCCACGCCCGTGAGCACAAGGCCCGTCCTGAAGATGGGTGACCGGCGGTTGCTGCAACGGGCTCAACCGGTGCGGAATTTCGGCACCCCACAACTCGAGCGCCTGGTGGAGGATCTGTGGGATACGATGGCCGCCTGCCAGGGGGCGGGCTTGGCGGCTCCGCAGATCGGTGTTCCCCTGCAGGTGGTGGTTTTCGGTGTTCATGGCAATCCCCGCTATCCGCAGGCCGAGGATGTGGCTGACACCGTCCTCATCAACCCGCGGTTGCAAGCGATCGGGGATGCGATCGAATCCGACTGGGAAGGTTGTCTGAGTCTTCCCGGCCTTCGTGGTCTTGTCCCGCGCCACAGCCGTATCCGCTACACCGGCTTTGACGTCGAGGGGAGGGCGATCAGTCGTGAGGCGACCGGGTTTCATGCCCGTGTCGTGCAGCATGAATGCGACCATTTGAACGGCGTGCTCTTTCCGATGCGCATGCGAAGCCTGCGGGACTTCGGCTTTGAGGACACACTCGGGGGACCGCACGGCCTGCTGGCGAGCGAATAAAGAATCGACGCCGGGTTCGGGATATGTCAGGGTACGTGGTATCTTGGATGCGGTCCTATATGTGAGGTTTTTATGCAAATTGGCGAACATACAGTCGTGACGATCGATTACACGTTAACCGGTAGCGATGGCGAAGTCATCGATACGTCGCAAGGTCATGAACCGTTGTCCTACCTGCATGGGGTGGGGCACATGATTCCCGGTCTCGAGCAGGCGCTCGCCGGCAAATCCGCCGGTGACCGGCTGCAAGTGGACATCGCCCCGGAGGATGCCTACGGCGAACGCAACGAGGAGTTGGTGCAGGTGGTGCCCAAACATCTGTTCGGAGAGGTCGAGCGGCTTGCGCCCGGCATGCAATTTCAGGCCTACACCGATGACGGCATCGATGTCGTGACCGTGGTTGCGGTCAACGACGATGAAGTCACCGTGGACGGCAACCATCCGCTGGCCGGCAAGGAGCTGCATTTCGATATCGCCGTGGTGGCCGTGCGGGCGGCGACAGCCGAGGAAATGGAACATGGCCATGTTCACAATCCCGGAGTGAACACGAACTAGCCCCCTTGCATAAGCGGCCGCGGCTTGCCATCTTGGGGACATGACGGGTGGCAGGCATTCCGGCGATGAAGCGTACATGGCCCGTGCCCTCCAACTGGCCAGAAGAGGGGAGGGCAGGACCTATCCCAATCCCGCCGTGGGAGCGCTCGTCGTCGCTTCCGGCCGTATCATCTCCGAGGGCTGGCACCGGGGGGCGGGACAACCCCATGCCGAGATCGTGGCTCTGGACCGGGCCGGTGCGGCTGCCCGCGGCGCCACGCTCTATGTCACGCTCGAACCCTGCGCCGCCGCGGGTCGCACACCACCATGCACGGACGCCATTCTCCGCGCCGGCATCCGCCGTGTCGTCTACGCCTCCCGCGATCCGAATCCACAAATGGCCGGTGGTTGTGAGGTGTTGCGCTCCCGGGGGATCGAGGTCACGGGCGGCGTGCTGGCGGCGGACGCCGATCGTATCAATGCCCCGTTCATCTGTTTCCATCGTTCGGGCCGCGCCTATGTCACGGCCAAGGCCGCAATTTCGCTGGACGGCAAGCTGGCCACGCGCTCGGGCGCTTGCCGCTGGATCAGCGGTATGGATTCCCGTCGCCATGCGCACCGGCTGCGCGCCAGGCATCGCGCCGTCATGGTCGGGTCCGGCACATTCGAGGCCGACAACCCATCACTGACCGTTCGGCACGCGCCGCTTGCCGGCGAACCGCCGTTGCGCTGCGTGATTGCCCGCATCACCCCCCCGTTTCGTCACGATTGCAGGTTGTTGGAAGGGGAGGCGCCGACACGGTTTTATGTACAGCGGGAGGGGGATGCGGCCGCCGTTTGGAGAAGGGCCGGTGTGCAGGTGGTCCGCGTTGGCGGATTGCTGGAAACATTGCGGCATCTGGCACGGGACGGACGTTGGCCGCTGCTGCTGGAGGGTGGGGGGCGGACATTCGCAGCCTTCTTTGAGGCGCGCCTGATCGACGAGTTGGTTCTCTACCAGGCGCCGTTTCTGATCGGGGGCGTGAATGCTGTCGGTCTGTGGCACGGGGAGGGTGTGGCGCGGCTTGGTGATGCACCCCGTCTTGCGGATGTCACGCGGCGGCGAATCGGGGACGACCAGTTGATCCGCGGGCGGGTGGTCTATTCCAACTGAGCCGTTGCGTCTGCCACTCCTTGTGCCGGCGCTGGGATGGACGGCGGGGATTGCCGCCGCGCGAGTGGACTCTTTTCCATGGCAGGGATTGCCCTGGCTGGCGGCGGCGGCTGCGATTGCCCTCTGCCGCCGGCGGTTGCGCCCCTTCGCCCTGGCGCTCCTGGCCGGAACGGGCTGGGGGGCGGTCACCATGCTCGCCGATGCCTCGGTGGCCGATGTCGATCCGCTCTGGACCTCCGCCAGCCGCTGCGTGGTCGCCGACGTCGTCCGCTCGCGGCGGGGGGCGGCGACGAGGCTTACCCTGGCGCACGTCCGTGGCCGGGACGGGATCGGGCTCGATGGGAATGCATGGTTGTATGTCTACGGCAGGAAAGGGACCTCTCCCCACGCCGGGGACCATATTCGTGCCTGCGCACACTGGCACAGGCCGCGCAATCACAACAACCCGGGGGCCTTCGATTTCGCCTCCTATTGTTTCGACCGCCGTATAGCCTTGATTGGCGGCGCCCGTGGAGCGCTGACCGTGCTCGCCTCGCATCCGGGCCTGTTCGAGCGCCTCCGGGAGCGCATAAGACAGGCGTTGGCACCGCTTCCAGAGACCTCCCGGGCTGTGCTTGCAGCCCTGCTGTTGGCCGATCGCAGCCGGATCCCCGTCCATCTGATCGATGCCTTCGCGGCCACCGGAACCGCGCATCTGTTGGCGATCTCGGGCCTGCACGTGGGTATGACGGGGGCCTTGGGCTTTGCCTTGTGCTGGTGGTTTTTGACCCGGCGCGAGGCATGGATCGTTGCCCTCCCCGTGCGTGCGCTGGCGCTCACCGCCGGCGTGCTCTCGGCCGTGACCTACGCTTCGCTGGCCGGCTGGCCGCTGCCGGCCCAGCGCGCCGCCCTGATGCTGGCCGCGGGCCTGTTGGCATGGTGGTTGCGGCTTCGCGCCACACCTCTGAACACGCTCCTGGGTGCATGGATGATGATCCTGGCATGGGATGCGCCGGCGATTAGCTCGGCTTCGTTGTGGCTGTCCTTTTGCGCCACCGCTGCCATTCTTGCCTGGAGCCATCGCCGTAGCCCGCAGGTGGGTGGTCCCGCAGCCTGGCTTCAGGGCCTGCTTGCGGTGACGGTACTGGCCTCTCTGGCCACCCTGCCGCTCATCACGGCCCTCTTCGGATTGCTTCCCCTCTATGCGCTGCCGGCCAACCTTCTCATGGTGCCGCTCTACAGCCTCCTTGTTCTGCCGCTGGCGCTTGCGGCCTCACTCTTCGCTTGCCTCGGGCTTGGTGGAGCGGCCACGGCGCTGTTCTCCCTTGCAGCGGTGGGGATCGAGGCGGGCAACAGGCTGCTTCTTGGATTCATGCAGTTGCCAGCGGCGAAGATGTGGCTGCCGGCCGTGCCATGGTGGGATACACTCATCTACATCGCCGGTCTCGGGGCTGCGTTCATGTTGTGGCGGCACCGGCGGCGGCTGGCCGTGGTGACGGTGGCGGTGGCGCTCATTGCCTACGGTGTTCTTGCGGCGCACGAAAGACGGTCCGGGACGGAGGAGTTCATCGCCTGGGACGTGGGACAGGGGGCGGCCTCGACCCTGTTGACCGGAAGTGGAAAGGTTCTGGTTGTGGACGCGCCCGGGCGCAAGGGCAGTCGCTTCAACGGCGGCACGGTCGTGGCTTCAGGGCTGCGCGCCCTTGGGCTTACGCATGTGGATGTGCTGGCGATCACCCACGCCCAGTCCGATCATATGGGCGGCGCCCTGCGGCTGATGCAGCAGGTGAACAGTGTGCGGGAATTGTGGTTGGCCGATGTTCCCGCAGTGCACGCGCATCCGTTGATCCGCGCTCTGCAGGCGGCGGTGCGTCGCCACGGCGGTCGCGTGCGATGGCTGCATCGGGGCGAGAACCTGAGGATCGACACCCTGTCCTGCCGTATCCTGTGGCCGCCGGCACGGTATTCTCCGGCGAATCCAAACAATGCTTCGCTGGTGTTGTCGCTGCGCCTCTCCGGCGGCGGACGCCTCCTCCTTCCCGGCGATATCGAGGCCGGGGCCGAAAGGCGTCTTTTGGCCACCGGTCTTTCCCGCCATTCGGTGCTGCTTCTGCCGCATCACGGCAGCAACACCTCCAGCAGCCCCGGCTTTGTCACCGCCGTGCATCCGCAGGAGGCCATCGCCCAGACAGGGTTCGGTAACCGGTATGGTTTTCCGGCGGCGCCGGTGGTGAACCGCTACCGTGCTGCCGGCGCGCATCTTTGGAACACGGCCCGGGCCGCCGTGATCCTCGATTGGGCACGGCGGCCCTCCGGGCGGGTGCGAGGGCACTACGCGGCTCCGGTGCGGTCATTGAAACGCGAACGCGCATTGCAGTGGTGGCGCCGTCTCGATAACCTGCGTCGAGCCGCCAGCGGCGGTTTTCGGAGGTAAGTGTGTACGAATTCATTGTCCAGGGCGGAACGACGATGTACGTCCTGCTCGGCTGCTCCGTCCTGGCCCTGACGATCATTTTCGAGCGCAGTTGGAGTCTCCGGCGCGGGGTTGTGATTCCGGAGCGCCACATCAACGCCGTGGAGGCCGCCATCCGCAGCGGGGATGTCAAGAAGGCCATGCGCATCTGCCGCGACAGTCACACGGCCATGGGGCGCATCCTGTGGGTGGCGCTCGAGAATCGGGGTGTGAGCCGGCCGGTGTTGAAGGAGGTGCTGGAGGAGATCGGACGACAAGAGGTGGCGCATCTGGAGCGGCACATCGGGCTTCTCGGCCTGATCGCCGCCATCTCGCCGCTGCTCGGCCTTCTGGGTACCGTCATCGGCATGATCGAGGTGTTCCAGGTGATCTCCGTCGAAGGGGTCGGCAAGGCCGATGTGCTGGCCGGCGGTATTTCCAAGGCCCTGAACACCACGGCCGCGGGTCTGACCGTGGCCATTCCGTCCCTGGTGGCCTACCGCCTGTTCGAGGCGCGGGTGGATCGCTTTGTCATCGAAATCGAACAGCATGCCCTGCGATTTGTGGAATTGCTGAAGGGCGAGCGCTGATGCGGCTGCGGGAGAAGAAGCGGGAAAATTTCGGCGTCGACATCACCCCCCTGGTGGACATCGTCTTCCTGATGCTCATCTTCTTCATGGTCTCCACCACCTTCAAGGTGGCCTCAAGCCTCAAGCTGGATCTTCCCGAGAGCACCTCCCAGGCCAAGGTGACGGATGTCAAGGAAGTGGTGGTCAGCGTCGATGCCGCCGGCCATTTCTTCGTCCAGGACAAGCCGGTGGCCGACCGCGATCTGCGCCGGCGCATCCTCGATGTTATCCGGGGCCACCCCGGCATGCGGGCGGTGCTTCGAGCCGACGCGGCCGCCCGCCACGGGCGTGTGGTCCGGGTCCTGGATGTGTTCCGCCAACTGGGCATGACCCGGGTGGCGATCGCCACGGTTCGGCCCAGGGAATAAGCGGGAGCGCTGGCGTGCGCGTGGTGCAGAAATTCGGTGGCACGTCTCTCGGCGATCTGGAGCGGATCCGCCGGACCGCCGATCTGGTGGAGCGCTCGGTCAAAGCCGGCAACGAGACGGCGGTGGTGGTGTCGGCCATGAGCGGCGAAACCAATCGCTTGATCGCCATGGCCCGGGAATTGTGCGACAACCCGCGGCCGCGCGAACTCGACGCCCTGGTGTCCACCGGGGAACAGGTGAGTGCGGCTCTTTTGGCCATCGAGTTGCATGCCCGTGGAATTCCCGCCTATTCCTACACCGGCATGCAGGCGGGATTGCGCACCGACAGCCGCCATTCCCGCGCCCGCATCCAGGCGATCGAATGCCAGCGCCTGCTTGCGCATCTTGAGCGGGGCGAAGTGCCGGTTCTGACCGGTTTCCAGGGAGTGGATGCGCAAGGAAACATCACCACCCTCGGTCGCGGCGGGTCGGACACCTCCGCCGTCGCCCTGGCCGTCGCCCTGGACGCCGATGTCTGCGACATCTACACCGACGTGGAGGGGGTGTTCACCACCGACCCTCGCATTGCACCGGGTGCACGCAAGATCGAACGCATCAGTTACGAGGAGATGTTGGAGATGGCTTCCATGGGGGCGAAGGTCTTGCAGCCTCGTAGCGTGGAGTTGGCCATGCGTCACGGCATGCCCATCCATCTGCGTTCGAGCTTTCGGGATGTGCCAGGAACTCTAGTGACCAGTGAGGACAAAAGCATGGAACGCGCAACCATCACCGGCGTCGCCTACAATCGGGACGAGGCCAAGATCACCATCCGCGGAATCCCCGATCATCCCGGCGTCGCCAGCGAGATCTTCGGCCCCATTGCCGAAGCGGGCATCAATGTCGATGTCATCGTCCAGAATGTCAGCGAAGAGGGGACGACAGACATCACATTCACTGTACCGCGCGGTGATTACGCCGCCGCCATGCGCATTCTCGAGGAGGTGGGACGTCACATGCAGGCACGGGAGGTGAAGGGGGATGACGGGATCGCCAAGGTCTCGATCATTGGCGTCGGCATGCGCTCGCATTCCGGTGTCGCCAGCCGGATGTTCCGCACCCTGGCCGCCGAGGGGATCAACATCCAGATGATCACCACCAGCGAGATCAAGATCACGGTGGTGATCGACGAGAAATATGTGGAATTGGCGGTGCGGGCCCTGCATTCGGCCTTCGGTCTCGACACCAAAGAAACGCCGGCCATCGCCTCCGGGTCATGAAGGCAGGAAGAGGGGATTTTTCCCGCGGGAACCCGAATGGCCTGCGCATGTTTGCCGAATAGGGTGACGGGCGGAACGGGAATCAGGGGAATTCTTCCGCTTTTTGGGCCGCTCCTCGGTCTCAAGGCCGATGGTCGATCCGCCGAGCGCGCCGTTTTGCTTTCCAGCGGTCGCCGATCATCCATCGCGAGGCGAAGCCTTCCGATCCCCGTACCATATGCGTGTTGAGGCCACCGCCCGCAGTGTTTGGCTGCTTTTGGCGGCCTTTCTGGTGGGCCTTGCCGTCTTCGGATTCCTACAATATGTGAGCCCCGGTCTGGCCGGCAACGACGGCTACTATCACATCGCCATGGCCGCCATGATCCGTGAGAACGGTCTTCGCGTCTTCTTCCCCTACCTCGAGTTCACGCTGCTCGATTCACGCCATTTCGTGGACATGCATCTCCTTTTCCACCTGCTGCAAGCCCCGTTCACGGCCTGGATGCCCCTGGCCACCGCCGCCAAGACCTCCGCCGCCTTGTTCGCCGCCGCTGCGTGCACGTTGTTCGTGTATGTCCTCGATCGCCATCGCATTCCTCTTCCTCTCCTCTGGCTGCTGCTTCTGCTGGCTTCCTCCTCGACCTTCCTCTACCGCATGAGCATGCCGCGGCCGCCGGTGCTGGCATGGATCTACATGCTGCTCTTCTTCCATTTTCAGCTGCAGCGCCGCTTCCTTCCCACGTTGCTGACGGCGTTGTTGTTCACCTGGACTTACAAACTGTTCCCGGTGCTGATCCCGCTGGCACTTTTTGCCATGTTCGTCACTTTCGTGCATGAGCGTCGACTGGACCCCCGACCCCTCATCGCAGTCGTTGCCGGGATGGTCGCGGGCCTGCTCATCAATCCCTATTTTCCCGACAACATCGTATTCCTGGTGCAGGCCGTGCGCATGAAGGTGCTGGCGCTTGGTTTCGGCACGCGCGTCGGCAACGAGTGGTATCCCTACGACACCCTGCATCTGCTCCGCATCCTTTATCTGCCGCTGGCATTGTGGACGGTTGCCCTGCTGCTGACCGACCGTCGGGATTGGCGCCGTGATCCGGCGCGCCTGTTCTGGTTCCTGACCGCCACGATGTGGTTGTTGTTGTTGCTCAAGTCCCGGCGCTTCATCGAGTTTTTCCCTCCGGCCGCCGTTCTCTTTTTCGCCTTTTCCGTACGCGACGGATTGCGGCGTCTGCTGCATGAGGGCCAGAGGCGTCTGTGGGGCTGGGCCTTTGTTGCACTGCTCGTTCTCGCCGTCCCCGGGATTCAGAGCTTGCAGCGCGCCCAGACCACAATGCTCCACCGCACACCGGTGGACGCCTACCGCGGCGCCGCCGTCTGGCTCAAGGAGCACACACCACCCGGGGCGCGGGTGTTCAACACCGATTGGGACGACTTTCCGCGTCTGTTCTTCCACAACCGCCGCAACATCTACATCGTGGGACTGGACCCGGATTACATGCGGTTGAAGGATCCCGGCCTGTACAAGTTGTGGCGGTTGATCAGCAAGGGCAGGATTCCCCATCCCGAGGAAATCCTCCTGCACACTTTCGACAGTGCGTACGTGTTCACCGACATCCGCCATCACGGGTTTTTGCGCATGGCCGCAAGCAACCGTCGCCTGCGACGTGTCTACGGCGACCGCTATGCCATCGTCTACGAGGTATTAGAAACGAGGGCTGAGTACTCCAAGCAGTACTTAGGCCCCTGAATAATCTACAACCTATTGTTATTGCTTTTGTTTTTTTCTGTATCGGGTATCATAATCGCAAGGAATGGCGTTTTGGCCATGAGAAATCTTGCAAATCCGGGGGAGGCACATGGGGCCGAAGCGGAAGGAATCGATACCCCAGGGCGAGCTGTTTCGCAGTCGTCTGGAGAACATGATTTCGCTGGAGCACGAGTTGGTGAAGCTGAGTCGGCTGATTGACCGGGAAGCGTTTGACGCCGAATGGGGCAAGCTGTTCGAATCGAATCTGGGGGCGCCGGCGATACCGACACGCCTGATTGCGGGACTGCACTACCTGTAGCACATGTACAAGCTGTCGGATGAGGAGGTGGTTGCGCGCTGGGTGGAGAATCCGTACTGGCAGTATTTTTGTGGTGAGGAGTGGTTCCGGCATGATGTGCCGGTGCATCCGGGTTCACTGAGCCGCTGGCGGAAGTGGATCGGGAAATCGGGCTGTGAGCGTCTGTTGCGGGAGACGATTGATGCGGCACAGCGGAGCAAGGCATTGCCGAGGAATGAATTGCGCAAGGTGAACGTGGATACGACGGTGCAGGAGAAGACCATTGCCTTTCCGACGGATGCGAAGCTTCTGGATGCGGCGCGGCGCAGGCTGGTGAAGCGTGCGGAGGAACATGGTTTGCGCTTGCGCCAGAATTACAACCGCGTTGGCCTGCGGCTGGTGCGCCGGATTGGCGGCTATGCCCATGCCAAGCAGTTCAGAAGGATGAGATCGGCCTTGAAGAAGTTGAAGGTTCGGGTTGGGCGCATGGTGCGGGATATTGAGCGGCAACTGGAAGGCCGGGATGAGCAAATCCGGGATGCCTTTGCCCGTGATCTTGCGCTCGCTCATCGTGTGATAAACCAGAAGCGTACGGACAAGAAGAAGCTTTACAGCCTGCATGCGCCGGAGGTTGAGTGCATCAGCAAGGGCAAGGCGCGTCAGCGTTATG
>CAZHOU010000011.1:0-20417 GCA_964534165.1 uncultured Zetaproteobacteria bacterium | reverse complement strand
TTAGTACTGCGCGTCTTGCTGGTGGTGTTTCATGTTTCCGGTCGGGTGCGCCGGTGACCCTGGAACCTGTGCTGGTGGCTGGTGCACCCCCTGCTGCAACACCTGTCCCTGGAGCTCCGGCGGCGGCTTGCCCGCGAGGCCTATTGCCTCACGCTTGTGGGGGGATACGTCCTGTATGACGTCGGTCAGGTGCTCGATCGTTGCTGGCTGTTGCTCTCGGGCCGGATGGCCTTGGTGGGCGAGGAGGGGCGGCGTCTGGAACTCCTCGGTCGAGCCTTTCCGGTGCCACGGGAATGCCTGCACGGGCAGGCCGGGGGCTGGAAAGCCACGGCCGTCTCCGAATGCATGACGGCGGGGTTGACGTGGAGCGCGGTACGGGATTGTCTGAAGGCCGAGCCAGCGTTTTCCATCGCCCTCGAAACCGCCGCAATCGGCTGACCCCGGGGGTTCGTCTTTCGAGTTGCGAGCCGGTCAGCGCATCCACGCCAGGGCCATGAAGATCCAATAGGCCGCATACAGAAACATCACGAAGATCGCGCTGTTTCGCAGCGCCGCCGACCCTGCCGTACGCAGCAGCCAGGCACCGCCGGCGAAAACGACGAGGATCTCCAGGTTGCCGACAAGGCGTCCGTGCCAGGCCGGGTCCCAGTAGGAAAGCGGGCTGGCGAAGCGCCAGTCGGAAAAGGGAAAGAAATGGCGGTGGGCGTCGCTGTGATGAAAGGGAAAATCAAAACAGGAATGCAGAAACATGCTGCCAAACATCACCGCGACCGAACGCAGGCCGGTGCGCCTGGCTCCCCACCAGGCCAGGGCCAGGAGCGGAAAGGAATGAAAGGTGTCGAACAGAGCCTGCCAGCCGGGGGAATGATAATCGTGCCGCCAGATCGTGCGTTCGGAGACCCCCGCGATCCTCTCCTCCAGATAGAAAAGAACCATGGGCAGATCCGGCAACAGGGCGCCGACGACGATGGCCGCCGCATGGGCCTCGCGGGTGCTTCGCCGGAACAGAAGCAGATTGACCACGGCGTGAGCGGGGGTATTCATGGCGGCCAGTATGCTCGCCCAAGGATTCGGCGCCAAGGCTGTGGGTCGCGATATCCCGAGGAATTCGAGCTATAATCAGGATAGTTCCCATGCAAAAGGAGGTGCACCATGGCCATGGCAAAAACCCTCAAACAATACCTGGACGCTCATGGCGTGAAGTACGAGGTCATCCCGCACAAGCCCACAAGCTCAAGCACGTACACCGCCGAGGCGGCTCATGTCTCCGGCAATCAACTGGCCAAGGGCGTGGTCTTAAAGGACGACAAGGGTTATCTGCTGGCGGTCTTGCCGGCTTCGTACCACCTGGATCTCGAGCAATTGAACAAGTGGCTCGGCAGGGAACTCGAGATGGTTCCCGAGGAAGAACTTTCGGATCTGTTCGCCGATTGCGAACCTGGAGCGGTGCCGCCCGTGGGTTCCGCCTACGGTCTCGAAACCGTGCTCGAGGAAGACTTGGCGCGGCAATCGGACATCTATTTCGAGGCCGGGACTCACCGTGAAGTGATCCATGTGGATGCGGAGCAATTCTCCTACATCGAAGGCCGGGCCCGACGCGGGCGATTCAGTCACCGCATCTGAGGAACTTCCCATCCAGGCGGTGAAAAAGGCATGTCCCGCCGCATCCTGATGCCGGCGGCGGGGCTTGCGCTCCTGCTGATCGCCCCGGCCGCGGCGGTCGCCGCTTCGGGGGTGGAAGTGCTGGAACTGGACGTACGCGGGCCGATCGGTCCGGCCGTGGCCGGCTATGTCCGGCGGGGCATCGATCGCGCGGCGGGGGAAGCGGCCGGCTTGATCGTGCTGCGCCTGGATACCCCCGGTGGTCTGGACCGTTCCATGCGCAAAATCATCAAGGCCATCCTGGCCTCGCCCGTTCCCGTGGCCGCCTATGTGGCCCCGGCCGGCGCCCGCGCGGCCAGCGCCGGCACCTACATCCTCTACGCCGCGCACATCGCCGCCATGGCACCGGCCACCAACCTCGGCGCCGCCACTCCGGTCCAGATCGGCGGCCTGCCGTCCCCCGCCCCCAAGGGCCGCGGCAAGGGGAAACGGGACGGGAAAAGGGCGCCGTCGGCCGGAAGCAGCATGCACCGCAAGATGGTCAACGACGCCGCCGCCTACATCCGCGCCCTGGCGCAGCTGCGTGGCCGCAACGCCGAGTGGGCGGAGAAAGCGGTGCGACAGGCGGCGAGCCTGACGGCGAGGCAGGCGCTCGCCCTGCATGTCATCGACCTGATGGCCGAGGATGTGCCCGACCTGTTGCGCAAGCTCGACGCCCGCACGGTGAAAACGCAAGCGGGGAGGATCGTGCTGCATACGCGTGCGAGCCGGGTCGTCCGCATGCGGCCCAACTGGCGCGAACGCCTGTTGGCCGTGATCACGGATCCGAATGTGGCGTACATCCTGATGTTGCTCGGTATCTACGGGCTTTTCTTCGAGCTGGCGAATCCGGGCTTCGTGTTGCCCGGAGTCATCGGCGGTGTCTGCCTGCTTTTGGCCCTGTTCGCCTTTCAGGTGTTGCCCGTCAACTACGCGGGGCTGGCCCTGATGCTGCTCGGCATCGCCTTCATGGTGACCGAAATGTTCGTCCCCAGTTTCGGCGCCCTCGGAATCGGCGGCATGATCGCCTTTGCCATCGGATCCATCATCCTGATGGGCGGCCATGCCCCGCCGGGCTTTTCCATTTCCCTGGGACTGATCATCGCCGTCACGCTCGTGAGCGGCGCCTTCTTCATGGCCGTGATCGGCATGGCGCTGAAGGCACGGAGGAGGCCCGTCGTCAGCGGTCGTGAGGAGCTGATCGGGGCAATCGGGACGGCGCAGAAGGCCTTCAGGAAAACCGGACCGGTCCGTATCCACGGTGAGCGATGGCAGGCCAGAACCACCGCCCCGGTCCGGAAGGGTCAGCCGGTCCGGGTGCGCGAACTCGACGGCCTGACCCTGGTCGTTTCACCCATCGAATCCAAGGAGGAATCATCATGATCCCATTGATTTTCTTGCTTGCTCTTGTGTTGTTGTTTGTGTTCAGCGCCCTGCGCGTGCTGCGTGAATACGAGCGCGGCGTCATCTTCCAATTGGGGCGTTTCTGGAAGGTCAAGGGACCGGGCCTGATCATCGTCATTCCCGTGTTCCAGCAAATGGTGCGTGTGGATCTGCGCACGGTGGTGTTCGACGTGCCGACCCAGGACGTCATCAGCCGCGACAATGTCTCGGTCAAGGTCAATGCCGTCATCTACTTCCGCGTCATCGATCCGCAGAAGGCCATCATCAACGTCGAGGACTTCTTCACCGCCACCAGCCAACTGGCGCAAACCACGCTTCGCAGCGTCCTCGGCCAGCATGAACTGGATGAAATGCTCGCCAGTCGCGACAAGCTGAACGCCGACATCCAATCCATTCTGGATGCGCAGACCGATGCCTGGGGCATCAAGGTCTCCAATGTCGAGATCAAGCACATCGATCTGGATGAAAGCATGATCCGCGCCATCGCCCGCCAGGCCGAGGCCGAGCGTGAACGCCGTGCCAAGGTGATCCACGCCGAGGGCGAAATGCAGGCGGCCCAGCGCCTGGTGGAGGCGGCCGCGAAGCTTTCGGCACAACCGCAGGCCATCCAGTTGCGTTATCTGCAAACCCTGACGGAAGTGGCGGGGGACAAATCGTCCACCATCGTCTTCCCGCTGCCGATGGACCTGCTCAAACCGTTGCTCGCCGCCGGAAAGGCATGAGGGTCCATGCCGGTCGTTGACAAGACGGTGCATATCGAGGCGCCCGTGGAAGACGTGTTCGATCTGATCACGCGCGTCGAGGAATTTCCCGCCTATGTATCCCTGCTCAAGGAGGTGCGGCCGATCGGAAAAGGCACCTATCACTGGTGCATCGAACTTTGCGGCATCCGCTTGGCCTGGGACGGGGTCGTGACCGAGCGTATCCGGCCTCGCCGCTTTGCCTGGAAATCGTGCAGCGGCCAGCCCAATTCCGGGGCCTTCACGTTGCAGCCCGAGGGAGAAGGCACGCAGGTCCGCTTCCGCATGGAATACCGTTTTCGCGACGCTTGGCTGGAGCGCCTGCTGACACCCGTTCTGGGTTATTTCCTGGACAAAGCCAGCGATGAGGCCCTGGCGCATGTGAAAGAGCGCCTGGAGGGAAAAGATAAGGGCAGAGAAGAACGTGAGGCGTGAGATGGGAGACGTGGGATGGGAGACGGGAGATGGGAGATGGGAGATGGAAGACGGGAGATGGAAGCGAGGCCAGGATGTACGGATTTCGAGGCGCATAGTGGGGACTATGGAACGAAGAAGCCGTGCTTTTTGGGCCGCTATCCCTGCCGCGCAGTAGATTCATCATAAGTCCGACAGACTGCTAGTACTTCGGCAGGCTCGGGTCCACCTCGTCGATCCAGCGCAGGATGCCTCCGGCGAGATTCCGTACGCGCGTATATCCACGGGACTTCAGAAATTCGACGGCCTGGGCCGAACGCCCGCCCAGTTTGCAATGCACGACGACATCACGGTCGCGGGGCACCTCGGCATAGCGCTGGGGCAACTGCCCGAGCGGAATCTCCCAGCTGCCCTCAAGACGGCAGATGGCCACCTCGTGCGGTTCCCGCACATCGAGCACGAACAGATCCGGATCGTTCTCCAGCATCTGCCGCAGTTGCTGTGGCGTGATGTCGTCGGGTCCCAAGGATTCCTCCACGGGTTTGGCCTCCGTCGGCGGCAGACCGCAGAACTCCTCGTATTCCACCACCTTCTGGATCACGGGATTCTCACCGCAGGCGGGACATTCCGGATCCCGGCGCAGGGTCACCTCGCGGAACTGCATGTCCAGGGCATCATAGAGCAGCAAGCGACCTGAGAGTGTTCGCCCTTCTCCAAGGATGATCTTGATGGCCTCGGTGGCCTGAATGAGGCCGATCAGGCCCGGCAGCACCCCGAGCACCCCGCCTTCGGCACAGGAAGGGACCAGCCCCGGAGGTGGCGGCTCCGGATAGAGACAGCGATAACAGGGACCGCCTTGATGATGAAACACCGTCACCTGGCCCTCGAACTGGAAAATTGAAGCATAAACAAGCGGCTTGCCCTCGAGGACGCAGGCATCGTTGACGAGGTAGCGGGTGGGAAAATTGTCCGTTCCGTCCACGACGATGTCGTAGTCGCGGACGATCTCCCGCACGTTGTCCTGACGGATACCGTCCCCGTGAAGCTTCACGACCACAAAAGGGTTGAGGGCGAGCAAGCGGTCACGGGCGCTTTCCACCTTCGGTCGCCCCACATCGGCGGTTGAATGCACGATTTGGCGTTGCAGATTGCTTTCATCGACGACGTCGAAATCGACAAGGCCGATGGTGCCCACACCGGCCGCCGCAAGGTACAGCGAGATGGGACTGCCCAGACCGCCGGTGCCGATGCACAGCACCCTGGCCTGCTTGAGCCTTTCCTGGCCCCCCACTCCCACCTGCGGCAGGATGATGTGGCGATTGAAACGCGCCAGTTCCCTGGGGCTTAAAATGTTTGACATAGTCCGACCCGATGTGTGATTTTCTTGAGCGCAGTATGGGTCGGGAGGAGAATTTGCGCAATGCGGCCGTGAAACTCGGATGCATTTTCCTTGCCTGTTGCCTCACGCTGGCAGCGGGCACCACCCGTGTTTCGGCCGGCATCGTCGACGGCCTGGGCGTGGAACTCGGCTTCGGGGACCATGCCTCACGCCTCCTTCAGCTCAACCTCCTTTGGGACTGGTCCTGGCACGGAGCCCTGGGAGCGGAAGCGGAACTGACCGGGTACTGGGATGTGGGCCTCGGATTCTGGCGATGGCGAAAAAATGTGGTGCCGGCCGGGGTCTCACAAAATTCCCTCGATTTCAGTCTGACACCGGTTTTGCGGCTGCAACGAGTCGGCTCGGGCATTCGCCCCTATCTCGAAGGCGGTGTCGGGGTTCACGCACTCACCAATGTCAAGGCCTTTGCCCAGCGCGTCTCCACTTCTTTCGAATTCGGCTCGCACATCGGAGCCGGCCTTTCCCTTGGGTCGGTGGATCTGGGATACCGATTCCAGCATTTGTCCAACGCCGGCATCGCCTCCCCCAATGGCGGAGTGAATGCGCATATCCTTCATCTGGTTTCCCATTTTTGATCCGTGAAAGAGAAATTCCACGTCACCCATGGATGCTCCGCGACATTTCATTCATCGAGGTTCCACCTTCGTGCAAGATACGGATCAACCCGGATTTTCATTCGATGGGCAGCGGGTCGGTGATCCGTGACCGATGATTACCGGTTTCAGCCCCTTGCGGGGTGTGCGGTTTCCCTCTTTCGTGTATAACTTTGGGCATGAAGTCAAACGACGGCACCACGGCCAAGGGACATCGGGAACGCCTGCGCCGGCGTTTCGCCCAACATGGCTTTGAAGGCTTCCGTGACTACGAAGTCCTGGAATTGCTTCTGACCTACGCCCTGCCGCGCCTGGATGTCAAACCCGTCGCCAAGCGTCTGTTGAAGGTCTTTGGTACATTGGCCGGCGTCTTCGACGCACCCGTGGCCGAACTCAAACAGGTGGCGGGCGTGGGGGAGAAGGCTGCCGTTTTTCTGGCCATTGTCCGACAGGTGGAGATGCGCTATCTCGCCTCCGACCTGAAGGGCAAGCGGGTCTTCGACCGCCCGGATCGGGTCAAGGATCACTTGCGCTTCCTGGTTCAGGGCCGTGGCATGGAATGTTTCGGCGCCGTGTTCACCGATCAGCAACACCGCCATCTGGCCACACAAATCCTCTTTGAAGGCACGGTGGACCGGACAGCCGTCTACCCGCGCAACCTGATGAAACGGGCCTTGGAACTCGATGCCAAGGGATTGATCCTGTTCCACAATCATCCCGGAGGCACCGAGTACGCCAGCGAGGAGGACATCCAACTGACACGCCGCATGGCCGAGGCCTGCGCCCTCCTGGACATCAAGGTGCTGGACCATTTTCTGATCGCCGGCAAGCACGTGCTTTCCTTCAAGGAGAAGGGCTGGTTTTAACCCCCATCTTTCGGATAAGATGCATCATCCGACGCTGCACGACCGGCAGTGACCGCATGGAAAGGAGAAAGTGGATGCCGAAGTTGCGAAATATTCTGGCCCTGTTGCTCGTCTGTCTCTCATTGAGTGAGTGCATGGGGATCATTGTGCCAGCCCCGGTTCTGCCCGCCGGCGGCCACGGCGAAAGCGAGCACGGGGATTAACCCGGAGGTTGCCAGGGCCCCTGCGGGGCCTTGCAACGACCCGGAATCCACCTTCAGCTCTCGGCCCGAAATCAGTTGTTGGCGACCGGGATCACCGCCTTTCTCAGCCCTCCGTTCTCAATGGCCGCCTGGCGGCTGCCATGCCTCGCGGAAGCCTGAACATGCCCTGCCCCTTTCATTTTTTCAGACGGCGATGGGCGCCCGAATGGCGGGATGGCAGCGATAATCCTCCAACTCGAAATCCTCAAAACGGAATTCGAAGATATCCCTGACCTTTGGATTCAGTCGCATTCTGGGCAACGGATAGGGTCGGCGGGCGAGCTGGGTATGCGCCTGTTCGAAATGATTGCGATAGAGATGGGCATCGCCGAAGGTGTGCACGAAATCCCCGATGGCGAGTCCGGTCACCTGGGCCACCATCATCGTCAACAGCGCATAGGAGGCAATGTTGAACGGAACACCCAAAAAGACATCGGCGGAGCGCTGGTAGAGCTGGCAGGACAGTCGTCCCTCGGCGACGTAAAACTGGAAAAACGCGTGGCAGGGGGCGAGCGCCATCCTGCCCCGCTTGACATTGGCCTGGGGCGAGAGATTTTCGTCCGGCAGATCGGCGACGTTCCACGCCGAAACCAGCATGCGCCTGGAATCCGGATGGCTCCGAAGCTGTTCGATGACGGTGGAAATCTGATCGATGGCGGTGCCATCCGGCGCCGGCCAACGTCGCCATTGGTGGCCGTAGATGGGTCCAAGCGAGCCGTCTTCCGTGGCCCACTCATCCCAGATCGTGACCCCGTGCTCATGCAGATAACGGATATTCGTGTCCCCGCGAAGAAACCACAGCAACTCGTGGATGATGGATTTCAAATGCATCCGTTTCGTTGTCACCAGGGGAAATCCGCGGTCGAGGTCGAAACGGATCTGATACCCGAAGATCGAGCGCGTGCCGGTACCGGTGCGGTCCGCCTTGTCGCGCCCGTGCTCCAGAACATGACGCATCAAATCCAGATAAGGTTTCACGTCCGCCCCTTCTCTCCCCGGGATGGGTGCCTGTATGCTGCCGGGATGAAAAGCGGTTGGCAAAATGGAAAACACGTGCAAGATGCGGAGAACGAGGGCAAGCGGATTGCCCAAGAGTGTGGAAAGGTCGGGGTTGAGACTCTGGAATCGGGGAAAGTGGCCGCATTTGGCATGGCCCGGTTTGCGGGATCGTGCCGTCCGTCCACGGTCTCCTGAAAAAATCCGGGCGAAGGAGGCAAGGGATGCGAAGGATCACACTGGGGACCGTCATCATTTTTTTGAGCATGGGGGTTCCGTCCGCATTCGCCCAGGAACCCGCCGTCCCTGCGGCTGCCGCAGCGAAGGCTGGAAGCGCCGCGGCCGCAACCACGGAACGGAAATCCGCGGTTACGGCCGGCACCACGGAAGCAGGCAGCGCACCGGGTCCGGCCAACGCTCCGGGTGTGCAAACGGAGGAAACGCCGGCGGCACCGCATTCGGCGACCGACCGTATCGTCGCCCGCTTCATGGCCTTGGACACGGATGCCTCCGGTGGTGTCTCCGCCGACGAGTACATGGCTTGGGTGGAACAGCGCGCCAGGGCCAGATTCGAAGCCATGGACGCGAACGGTGACGGCGAAGTGAGCGATGAGGAATACCGGGCGTTCTGGAAGTCCCGAATGGCCCACTGGTATCGGCTTAAACGCTAACCCCCAACGGGCAGTTCAACGACATACACCGAGACCGTGGCATCGACGGCTGGGTTGGAATTGGAGATCTCGACGATGAGATCGTCGCTGCCGCGAGGGTTCTCGAACGGAGCCTGGAACTCATGCGAGCGAAGATGGTAGCTGCGGAATTGTCGCAGCGTTTGTTCCTGTTCGCCGCGCACACGGATGATGCGAAAAGTCAGCGGTCCGATGGAGTCGGAAACAAGCGTCACCTCGTACGAGCCCGGGCGGTTGGGCATGTCGAAAAACTCTCGCAGGGTCTGAAAGGCGGGGATGCGCACGTCGCGCTGGTAGAGGTATTCGTGCCTGTCTTGCGCGCCGATCGGGGAGAAGGGCAGAAACATTCCGATCAGGAGAACGGCCAGAAGAGCCGTCCATGGACACCGGGAACGATGGAAGCGGCCGTTTCTCCGCCTTGCCACGCCGCTGTCAGACGATCCAGGCATCATTCATCCCCACCGGCGCGGATATTGTATTTGTCGCAAAGATAACGCATCTTGTCCTTGGCGCGCTCGCCGAATCCAAGCCAGCGTCCGGCCCGGGTCTTGATGCCGCCGCAGCGATCGAGTGCGGCCAGCACCAACCTTTTCTCCAGCGCATTGAGCAATTGCCCGGCGTCGACGCCATTCTCGGGCAACTGCTCGATCCAGGCGTCGATCAGGTCTTCGCCCGTGCGCTCGCGTGCCGCTGCAGCCAGAGCCGGGATGCGGTCGATTCGCTCCCCGGTGGCCAAAACCACCGCCCGCTCGATGACGTTTTCCAGCTCGCGGACATTCCCCGGCCATGTGTAGTCGCAAAGCTGCCGCATGGCCGCATCCGAAATGGAACTTACGTTCTTGTTGCACAAGAGCGCCTTGCGTTCCAGAAAGTGTTCGGCCAGCAGGGGGATGTCCTCGGCATGTTCCCGCAGGGGAGGGATATGAATGTTCACAACATTGATGCGATAGTAGAGATCGTCCCGGAAGAGGCCGACCTGCAAAAGCTCCTCCAGCGGCTTGCGGGTGGAGCAGAGAATGCGCACATCGGCGGTGAATTCGGCCTCACCTCCAAGTCGCGCAAAGCGCCCGGTCTCCAGAACACGCAGCAATTTCGCCTGCACACCGGCGGGCAGGTCCGAGATCTCGTCCAAAAACAGGGTCCCCCCCGTGGCGCGTTCGAACCAGCCCAGTCTGCGACACGTGGCACCGGCAAAGGCCCCCTTTTCGTGACCGAACAGGCTGGACTCCAGCAAATCCGGATTCGTGGCACTGCAATTGACGACCACGAAGGGTCCCTCGCGACGCGGGCTTGCGGCATGCAACCGCCGCGCCACCAGCTCCTTGCCGCTTCCGCTCTCCCCCTGGATCAGCACCGTCGAAGGCGCCGGCGCCACCCGGGAAATCAATTCCCTGAGTTCACGCATGGCCCGGGACGAACCCAGCAAATCCTGTTCCATCCGATCCTGCAGCGTCCTCGCCAATTCCTGTTCGCGCAATTGCTGCCAGCGGACCTTCAAGGCACGGTCGACGGTGGCATGGACCTCGTCGGGATCAAAGGGCTTGCCGAAAAAGTCCACGGCCCCGGCTGAACGCGCGCGAACGGCCACCTTGCGCGCATCGTGACCGGTGATCACGACAACCAGCAAATCGGGATTGTCTCGATGCAATTGCTCCAGGTAGTGGAGGCCAACCTCGGGATTGTCCGGTTCCGGCGGCAAGGCGAGATCGAGCACCAGCAGATCCACGTGTTGGCTGGCCAGAATGGTTTCGGCCTCCTCCACATCCCCGGCCTCGGCAATCCCGTAGCTGTCCTTGAGCAGCAGTTTCAGATTGAGGCGGTTGATCTCGTTGTCATCGACGATCAGGACGGTGAATCGCATGCGCCCTCCTTCGGCCGGTCAGATTGCCACAGCGGCAGGCGGACATGGAAGGTGCAACCTTTCCCCCTGCCGCCGCTCTCGGCCCAGATTTCCCCCCGGTGCGCATCAATAACCCGCTTGCTCAGGTAGAGACCAATGCCCAGGCCGTTTTTTCCATGGGTCGAAAACGGTGAAAAGAGCCGCCTTTGGAGGAATTCCTCGCTCATGCCGCAACCATCGTCCGTAACCTGGACCTCGATGCCGGATTGTGTCCTGAAAGCCCGCAAGTGGAGGCGGCCGTGCCCCCCCATGGCTTTCACGGCGTTGTCAAAAAGGTTCTCGAAGACGCTGCCGAGCATCGCGGGATCGGCGGCCACCGGCGGCAAGGAGGAGGGAAGATCCATCTCAACCTGCACGGCTTCCGGCCAGTTGCGCGCGGACACGGCCTCCCGGAGCCACTTGCAGAAATCCACCGCCACCAATTCGGGGTGCAACGGCGCCTGCGGGTCGGCCAGGCGCTGCATCAATGTTTGCATGCGCGTGGCCACCTTGCGGATCGCGGCCACGAGGCGCCGGGCGTCCTCCGCATCCAACCTGCCCGATCCAAGATGGTGCGCCAGAAACACCAGATCGTTCAGGCGGTTCTTCAAATCGTGTGAGTGCAATTGGCTGGCCACCCTGGAAAGGGAGTCGAGACGCGCGCTCTGCGCCAGCCTGCGGCTCAGTCGCGCATGTTCCAGACTCATGGCGGCAAATTGCGCCACGCCCTTCAAGGCCTCGATCTCATCGTCCTCGGTCGGCGTGCCATCCTCATGCGGACCCAGATACAACCAGGCACGGCCGGATTGGCGCGGCAACTCGATGCACAACTCGTAGTCCGGATCGCTCTGCAAGCGCAAGGGCGGGCCGGACGAGGACGGAATGGGCGGTGGGGACGCCGCAGCCGGGAATACATGGACCGCATCCCCGGAGGTGTCCCCGGCACCCTCGACTTCCACCAGAGCCGCCGACCGGCGATGACCAGCCTTGCAGATGCGCGCGAGCAACGCTTGCTCCAGCCGCTCCACCGGCAGGGTCGCCAGATCCACGGCGCCCAGGTGCCGAATGGCTTCCAGGATGTCCAGGTAGCGGCGAAAGAACAGGCGGTCCAGGCCATGCTGCAGGACCTTCACCAGGGGAGAAAACAGCATGGCTGCAAGCAGCGCCGCCAGCACCAAAGCCCAGGTCGACACGGCACGGCCTGTGAGAGCGTAAAAGGTCGATTCGGCCACGACCAAGGCCACGAAGAAGAGGGCCAGGACCAGAAATACGCCGAGAAAGAAGGCGGTTGAATGCAGAAACCGGCGCCAGGAGAAGCGGGCGCGAAAGCGTTGTTTCATGCCGGAATCAGATATGTGAGCGGGGATATCCTGGATCGTCGAACGGAGAAGGCGGCTCGGTCGTGGACGGCCCCTGCTGCCTTATGATCGCAGAGTGACCAACAATCACTTCTCGATCTTGCCGCCCGGATCCACATCCGATCCGCAGGGAGCCCGTGAAAGATCCGGCTCGAGCCCAAAAGCCGAGAGTTCGCCCCCCAGATGCCGGCACAGGTCTGGAGGCAGTGGGGTCAGCGGCAGTCGCAGCTCCCATCCCATCCAACCCAGCATGGCGCAAGCGGCCTTGACCGGGATCGGATTGCTCTGCAGAAACATGGCGTCGGCGAGCTTGAGCAACTTCGCATGCTGTCGTCGGGCCGACACCAAATCACCGCCGCATAAGGCCGCGGTCAGTGATTTCATGGCCTTGGGAACGATGTTGGAAACCACGGAGATCACGCCGACGCCCCCCATGGCCATGAACGGCAGTACGGTGGTGTCGTCGCCGGAGTAAAATTCCATGTTGCCGTCGCAGAGCACCATGGTGCGTGCCAACTGCGCCATGTCGGCCGTGGCATCCTTGATGCCGACGACATGGGCGATGCCGGCCAAACGACCCACCGTCTCGGGTTGGATGTTTGAATGGGTCCTTCCCGGGACGTTGTAGAGAATCTGCGGCAGATGGACGGCCTCGGCCACCGCCTTGTAATGCTGATAGATCCCTTCCTGCGTGGGCTTGTTGTAATATGGGGAGATAAGCAATGCCGCGTCCGCCCCCAGTTCCTTGGCCGCCCGGGTCAGTTCGATGGATTCAGCAGTGTTGTTGCTACCCGTGCCGGCGATCACGGGCACACGCCCCGCCGCCTGCTCCACGGCGATGCGGATGATCCGCTTGTGCTCCTCATGGGAGAGCGTGGCGGCCTCGCCGGTTGTGCCGGCGGGTACCACGGCGTCCACGCCGGCCTCGATTTGGCGTTCCACGTGCGCCCGGAAGGATTCCTCGTCGATCTCGCCGTTCCTGAAGGGCGTCACTAGCGCCGTCATGGTGCCATGAAACATATGAACCTCCGAATTCGTCAAACTATAGCCGCTTTGCCCATCGGAGAAAGGGGGTATTCACCCCCGGATGGGGTCGCACATTGCAAGGACCGGATCCTACGTCTGCGATCTCGGGTCCGGATCAAGGCCAACGGAGCCCGCCACTCGCCATGTTTGCACCGACCCATGCGCACCATACCGAACACCCTTTTGCATCGGCACCGGAGGGATCCGGCGAAGCGGCGGCTTGACCTCGCATGCGCCAGGGGTTGGAATGCCGCGCATGAAAATTGCCTCCAGCGCACGAATGGCCGCCCTGATGTTGTGTACGAGTCTGAGCGCCTGCATCGGACTGCCCAACATCAACAACATGTTCTATCCGGTGGAAAGCAACAAGCCGGATTATACCCGTGGCGGCAGCGAGCGCGTGCGGGCGGAAAGCCGGAAGCCTTTGCAGGTGCCTCCCAAACTGCAGGGTGAGGTCAGCGTGCCCATGCCGGACAAAGTGGCCACCGAGGCTGCCGTGGTTGCCAAGGGGGGGAGCAAGGGCAAGAAATCGAAAATCCGCGGCAGGACGATTGCCCTGGATACTCGGGAATACAGCCAGCGTCCGGATCAGGTCTTTTCCACGGTCATCGATGCCATGACGGCCCTGAACATGCCGGTGGAGAGCGTGGATTCACCCAGCGGAACCATCACCACCACCTGGGTGCGTCACGACGCCAACAATCCAAATTCCTATACAGGCGCCGCCATGAACATCTTCGGTGCCGGTCCAACGCATACGCGCTATCGCTTCATCGTCCGCGTGTTGCGCACCAAGAGCGGCGGCACCCTGCTCGAAATCCGCACCCTGGGTCAGCAATACATCAACCGCCATTGGGTCAACAAACCGATCAAACGCAAGGTGGCCAACGAATTGTTCGCTGCGATCGAGGAACGCCTACCGCCACTTCCCGGCTCCAATACGGCCGGCGCCCGACTTCCCGTCGCGAAACCGCTCAAGCCCTGATTCGGCCCCAATCCGCCCGGAGGGGCGTTGATCAAGAACCGGATTCCTCTCTTCCAAGCAATGCCGCCAGTGCCGCGGCCGGATCCTCCGAGCGCATGAGCGCCTCGCCGACGAGGAAGGCGTAAACCCCGAATCGGTTCAACCGCAGGATGTCCCGGTGCGTGAAAATCCCGGATTCGCTGACGATGACCTTTCCTGGCGGCAGCAAGGTCGCCAGTTCGATCGTGGTTTCAAGGCGGGTCTCGAAGCTGTGCAAGTCGCGGTTGTTGATGCCGACAAGACGGGTATCGAGCCTCAAGGCCCGCTCCAATTCCCGGACGTCATGAACCTCGGGCAGGATGGAGAGGCCCATCTCGCGGGCGGCAGCGCACAATTCCGCGGCCAGTGCGTCGTCCACCATGGCCAGGATGACGAGCACGGCGTCGGCGCCGATGGCCCTCGCCTCGACCACCTGATAGGGATCGAGCAGGAAGTCCTTGCGCAGGATGGGCAGATCGACCCCCTTGCGCACCGCGGTCAAATAAGCGTCCGCGCCCTGGAAATATTTGACATCGGTCAACACCGACAGGCAGGTCGCGCCGCCGGCGACGTAGGCGCGGGCAATGCGCAGGGGATCGAAATCCTTGCGGATGATCCCCCTGGAGGGCGAGGCCTTTTTGACCTCGGCCACGATGGCCGTCCGCCGCCGGGCCGTATGCGTGGCCAGGACGGCAGCGAAATCCCGCGGCGTGAAACCCTCGGCCCGGTGCAGCAGTTGCGCCTCGGGTACCAGGGCCTTTCGCCTCCGTACCCAATCGCGCTTGTAGGCGGCTATCTCATCCAGAATGGATGCAGACACGAAATCGCCCCCCTTTACGCCTTGCGGGTAAAAGCGATCAAGCGCTCGAGCACACGGGCGGCCTCGCCCGAATCCACAGCCGCCGCCGCCTTCTTGAGGCCCTCGGCGATGCCATCGGCCCCACCCGCCACCCACAAGGCCGCCGCCGCATTGAGCAACACGATGTCTCGCGCAGCCCCCTTCTCCCCCGCCAGGATACCGCGAATCAGGTCGGCATTGCGCCTCGCATCGCCGCCGGCGAGATCCTCCCGCCCTGCCCGTGGAACGCCGAAGGCCCGGGGATCGATTTCAAATCTGCGCACCGGTGCCCCCTCCTCCACCCACGCGGCATCGGTGATGTCCGTGGTGGTGATCTCGTCGAGTCCGTCCCGGCCGTGGACCACCAATGCCCGCTTCGTGCCCAATTGCAACAGGGCCTCCGCCACGGGTTCGATCCGGTTCGCGGCGAACACGCCGAGAACCTGGAACGGCGCTCCGGCCGGATTGGTCAACGGCCCCAGGAGATTGAAAATGCTCCGCACGCCAAGCTCGCGTCGAGGCCCGGCGGCATGGCGCATGGCGGGATGCAGGCTCGGTGCGAACAGGAATCCGATCCCTACCCGATCGATGCACTCCGCCACCTTTTCGGGCGCGATATCGAGACGCACCCCCAGGGCCTCCAGGACATCGGCGCTGCCCGCCTTGGATGAAATGGCGCGGTTGCCGTGCTTGGCGACGGGAACACCGCACGCAGCCACCACCAGGGCGGCGGCGGTGGAAATATTGAACGTGGCCGCCCCGTCCCCTCCCGTACCGCAGGTATCCAGGAGACCTTTGCTTTTCGGATGGATGTGCGTGGCCGCCTTGCGCATGGCGCGGGCGGCACCCGCAAGAGCGGATGCCGTTTCACCGCGGATGGACAGGGCCATCAAGAGGCCGCCGATCTGCGCCGGCGTGGCTTCACCCTGCATGATCTCCTCGAACACCGCCTCGGCGTATTCGGTATCGAGTTCGCCTCCGGCCTGCAGAAGCCGCAGAGCTGCCTTGATCCGGCTCATGCCTTGAACTTCAAAAAATTTTCGAGCATCCGGTGACCGTGTTCGGTCAGGATGGACTCGGGATGAAATTGCACGCCGAATGTTGGATGCGCGACGTGTTGCAGCCCCATCAGCTCCCCTTCCTGTGTCCAGGCCGTTCTCCGCAGCACCGGCGGCAACGGTTCCGCGACGATCAGCGAATGATAGCGCGTGGCGGTGAAAGGCGAAGGAATGCCATAAAAGAGGCTGTCCGGATCATCTTCCCCTTCATGCTCGATCAGGCTCGTCTTGCCGTGCATCAAACGCTCGGCCCGCACGATGCTGCCGCCAAAGGCGGCGGCGATGGCCTGATGACCGAGACAGACCCCCAGAATCGGTATGCGGCCCGAGAAGGCCTTGACGGCGGCCACGGAAATGCCGGCCTCGCGGGGCGTGCAGGGCCCGGGGGAGATCACAAGATGCGACGGCCTTTTGGCATCGATCTCCTCGACGCCGATCTTGTCGTTCCGGTGCACCTCGGGCACCGCTCCCAACTCGCCCAGGTACTGCACAAGATTGAAGGTGAAGGAATCGTAATTGTCGATGACGAGAATCATGCCCTCGCCCCGTGTGTTTTATCCTGAGCCTCGGCCAGGGCCACGGCGCGGAACATGGCCAGCGCCTTGTTCATGCATTCCTGGTATTCGCGCTCCGGCACGGAATCGGCCACGATGCCGGCTCCCGCCTGAATGTGAACCTGGCCGCCGTGAATCACGGCCGTGCGGATGGCGATCGCGGTATCCATGCGGCGGCCGCCGTAGCCGATGTATCCCACGGCACCGGCATAGGGACCGCGGGAGACGGGCTCGAGTTCGTGGATGATCTCCATGGCTCGTACCTTCGGCGCCCCGGAAACGGTGCCGGCCGGGAATGTCGCCGCCAACAGATCGACGGCGTCCACATCGTCACGCAACTCCCCCTCCACCTGCGAGACGATATGCATCACGTGCGAGTAGCGCTCGACCGTCATCGACTCGGTCAGGCGCACGCTGCCGAAACGGCATACCCGACCCAGATCGTTGCGTCCGAGATCCACGAGCATCACATGCTCGGCCAATTCCTTGGCATCCGCCAGCAATTCGGCCTCCAGGGCCACATCCTCCTCCTCCGTCCTTCCCCGCGGCCGCGTGCCGGCGATGGGTCGCACAACCGCCCTGTCCCCGTCACGACGCACGAGAATCTCCGGGGAAGAGCCCACGAGACAGGTCTTGCCGATACGCAGGTAGAAAAGGTAGGGCGACGGATTGATGTAGCGAACGGCCCGGTAGATGTTGAACGAATCGCAGGCCAGGGGGGTCGAGAATCGTTGTGAAAGCACCACCTGAAAGATATCGCCGGCCAGGATGTATTCCTTGGCACGGGCCACGGCGGCCTCGAATTCCTCCCGGCTCATGCCGGCCGCCGGCTTGCGGCTTAAGGTCGTGTCGGCATCGAGATCCATGGCCGCGGCCATTTCCCCCGCGTACAAGCCGGCCTGCATGCGATCAAGAGCGGCCTCCGCCTCCCGTCGCCGCCCCTCCGGCAGACGCACGCAACAGGTCAGGGTGCCGCGCAGATTGTCGAAAACGATGAACCGATCCACGAGCAGAAAGGCCGCCTCGGGCGCCCCCACCGGGTCCGGGCGGTCCGCGGGAATCGCCTCAAAGGATGAGACCATCGGATAACCGAGATAGCCGACGGCACCGCCGGTGAATGGAAGATCCCCGGCTTCCAGACAGGGCGCCTCGATCACATTCTCGCGCAGCCAGGCAAGAATGTCGCCGGCATATTCCTCGCTGCTTCCGTCCCGATGGTAGAGGCGGGTACGATCCGCCTCCGAGACGGCACGGCACGCGGGGCCGACGGCGAGAATGCTGTAGCGCCCCCAGCGCTCTCCGCCCTCCACCGACTCCAGAAGAAAGCAATCGCCTCCTTCAAGCAGGCGCGAGAAAACCCCCGGCGGAGTGAAACAATCGGCGGACAGGGTGCGTCGGAACAAGCGCATTTCGGAACTCATATTGACAACAATGCGTGGCTATGGCTCAATGCGCGGCCGCAGCCGTAGGGGGCCATAGCTCAGCTGGGAGAGCGCTACAATGGCATTGTAGAGGTCGGCGGTTCGATCCCGCCTGGCTCCACCAGTTTCAGGATAAGTAGAGACCCGACGCTTTTTCTCACGCTCGGCCGCTCCTCCAACCAACCCGCCCCGGAAGAATGCAGTCCGCAACCGGTGGTTCAAAACCGGGCCAACACGTCCGGATGAATCTGGATCTCATGCCGCGCGCGTACTGCGGCCATCCAGCGCGCAAAACGAATGCCGCCCCGGGATCGCTCCAATTCCGAACGGATGTCTTTCTCGTGCTTGGAAAAGCCGGACTCCTCGGCCTTGATGACCCGCCTGACCTTCACCACGACAAAGCCCTGCGGGGTGGCAATCACCTCCGGAACCACGGCACCGGCGGGGGTGGAGAAGGCGGCCTTGAGGACCGCGGGTGTAAGCCAGGCGGCCTTGTCGTCGCCGGCACCGCGACGGCGCACCGGCTTGCTCAGATAAAGCGGCAGGCCGTGCGCTTTTGCCATCGCAGGCATTCCCGCATTCTTCGCTTCCCGAAGCAGGGACTCCGCGAGCTTGCGCGCCCGTTCCCGGGCGGCCTCCACGCGGGCATCCTTGATGACGCGTTGCACGACCTTGGCATAGGGCAGCACCTGGGGCTGGATCCGCGCCTCCACCTCGACGGCGGCATAGCGACCGTCACCAAGCTCCATCACTTCCACCGGTGCCCCCGGTTCGAGCGTAAAAACGCGGTTACGGAATTCGACGTCCCGTCCAAGCAAGGGGTCGGCAAGCGCCTCCTCCCTGCTGATCGGACCGATCTCGCGCACCTTGAGATTCAGGCTGGAAGCCGCCGCCTTGAGACTGTCTTCCCGACCCAGCGCATCATCCAGATCCTGGGACAGCTTGTAGGCTTCGTCTTCGGCTTTGCGCCGCCGCAGTTTTTCGAGCAATTGGCCCCGCACCTCGGCCAGCGAACGCAACCGTGGCGGCCGCACATCCGTCAGCTTGAGGATGTGAAATCCGTTGCGCGTGCGGATGATATCGCTGAGCTGACCCTTCTTCATGCCGAAGACCGTACGATCAAGCTTTGGATCCAGCGTCCCCTGCTTGAAAAATCCAAGATCGCCGCCGCGTGCGGCCGTGGCAGCATCCTCGGACAGGGCCTTGGCCACGACTGCAAAGGGGCGTCCACTTTTGAGCATCTTCAACGCCTTCTCGATCTTCGCCCGCGCCTTCTTCACCGCCGCAGCGCCCGCATTCGCGTCCAGGCTCACAAAAATATGGGCGGCGCGGCGTGTCTCCGGCACGGAAAATTGATCTCTCCGCTCTTTGTAGGCGGCACGGATTTCGTCTTCTCCGACCTCAATCTCCCGCGCCAGCTTGGCCGGATCGATGACCACGGCGGCCAGTTTCAGCCGCAGCGGTGAACGATAGCGCTCCTTGTGGGCGGCGTAATAGGCGCGTGCCTTCTTTGCATCGATGTTCACCTTTTTCTCCAACGCCCCGGGGTCGACAAGCAGCGCCGCAAGCTCGCGCCGCTCGTATTCCCGCGCATAGTGGCTGCGAATATCCGCGTCCGAAACCATGGCGCTGTCCATGATCGTGCGCCGCAGGGCATCCGCAATCAGGTCCAGGCGCAGACTGGCTTCGTAATCGGCCGGCGTGCGGTAGCCCATGTTGCGGGTCAGAATCTCGTAGCGGCGGGGATCGAAGCGGCCGGCGGATTGGAAAGCCGGATTGGCCCGCACGCGGGCCAGGAGCGCACTCTCCGGAGCCGTAAGCCCCATCTCCTCGGCCTCGGCCAGAATCAAGCGACGGTTGATCATCGTTTGCAGCGTGACCTGCTTGATGCCCATCGCTTCCACGAGCTTTTTGGAAAACCGCTTGCCCAGCAGCGCACGATAGGCATTGAGCTGGCGCTCATAGGCTTGATAAAACGATGAATCGGAAATGGGCTCTCCGTCCACGGTGGCGATCGCCTGCACGCGCGAACCGAGAAAATAATCCCCGATCCCCCACAGCACGAATGACAACGCCACACCGCCCAGAATGATCTTGGCCAACCATGATTGCGCGTGGTTGCGGATATTTTCAAGCATGGATTCCTCTAATCAACGATCATCATTGCCGCTTAACGATCATCATTGCCGCTTAAGCGAACGCGCACGGGACACTACCCAACCGGCTGGAGGCAGGCAAGCCGGAGCCTTTTCCAATATGAAATGAGCCTGAAATATCTGATGCGTCTGTCCATCAT
>CAZHOU010000010.1:0-21226 GCA_964534165.1 uncultured Zetaproteobacteria bacterium | reverse complement strand
TGTTGTGTGTGTGTGTTCACGTGGTCATTGTTGCGCCGCCGGTTGCGTTGAATAGAGGCCTTGGTGGCATGAAAAGTGTGATTGATTGCAAGACCTGACCCCGATGCTCGCTGGCGCACGAGTTCAGGGGATGTCGCCGCAGTCGCAGGTGGACCAGCGCAGGAATTCGCGCGTTTCCAGGCGCCGCGGCCGGGTCAGGATTTCGGCGCTGGGGCCGCTTTCGATGATGCGGCCGGCGCACATGAAGATCAGATTTCCGCCCAACCGTCGCGCCTGTTCGATGTCGTGCGTGACCCACAGGATGGGCATGCTTGAGGCCAGTCGCAGCAGCGATCGCTCCAGCAGTTGCTTGGAACGCGGGTCGAGCGAGGATGTCGGTTCATCGAGCAAGAGCATGGCGGGCTCAAGGATCAGCGCCCGGGCCAGACACAGACGCTGCTGTTGCCCGACCGAAAGGCTGCAGGCCGGATCCTGCAGGCGGTCTTTGATCTCGTCCCACAACGCCGCCCGTCGCAGGCTCCTGCCCACGATCTCCGCATTCGGCCGCCTTCGCGTCCTTCCGCACAGGCCGAAGCAGACGTTTTTTTCGATCGAGCCGGGGAACACGACCGGTTTCTGGGCGATCAGCCCGACGCTGCGGCGCAGGGCATCGCCGCCCCCGGGCCAGCGCCGCGCATCGCATCCCAGGACGTGGATGCCTCCTTCCCACCCCTTGTGCAGTTGATTGATGCATTTGAGTAGCGTGCTCTTGCCGGCGCCGGAGGGGCCGATCAGCACGTTCATGCCGCGCGCCGGCAACTCAAAGGAGAGGGCTTCGAGGATGATCTTGCCGTTCAGTGCCAGGCTTAAGTCGGAGACGACAAGACTGGCCCTCTCGGGTGCCGGGTCGCGGCTGCCGGGGGAGGCGGTGGCGGGCGCTTTCATGCCCTCACGGCCGGCGGCTGCGCGTGCGCAGCAGCGTCGCCCCGAGGCTCAAGGTGACGACGAGAAGGACCAGAATCACGGCCGCGGCCCAGGCGATGCCCACGGCCCGGACGTTGGCGCCTTCCTGCGCCAGATAGAAGATGTGTGTCTGCAGGCTGGTGACGGGCGAAAACGGGGAATCCGGCCAGGCGATTCCGGAGAACACGGTGGCCGTGAACAGGATGGGGGCCGTCTCCGAAAGCGTTCGTGCCATGGCGAGCAAGAGACCGGTCAGGAGCGAGGTCCAGGCTTCCGGCAGCCACACCCGGAGGATGATCTCGCCGTCGCCAAGGCCCAGGGCGCGCGCGGCCGTGGTCTTTTCCGCCGGGATGCGCTCGAAGGCATGGATGCCGTTCAGCACCAGCGTGGGCAGGACGATGACGCCGAGAATGACGGCACCGGCGGCGAGGGAGATGCCCCAGTGCAGCAGATGAACGAGCAGGATCAACCCGCACAGGCCGAAGACGATGGGCGGGATTCCCTGAAGCAGGTGCATCATGCCGAGCAGAATGCGCCTTTGTGACGTTTGGGCGTGCAGGACATGGTGGAGGGCGCAGCCGAAGGCCAAGGGAGCGGCGAGCAGGCAGGCGCCGCCCATCAACAGAAGCGATCCCGCAAGTTGCGGCAGGAGCGTGCCGATCTCTCCGAATCCCCGGGCCTCGGTGCCCGCGAGCATGCTCCAGTCCAGGGCGGGAATGCCCTTTGCAAGGATGTAGCCCAGGCAGGCACCGGGAAGGATCAGGGCCGGAAGGGCCAGAACCGCGATCGCCGTCTTGCACACGATCGTGGTCCTCATGCCCGATCCGCCGCGGCACCGGCCTTCATGTGGGCAAGCAGACTCAACGAGACCGTGGCCACGGCCAGCAGCAGGCCGCAGGCCATCAGGGCCGAGAAATGCATGGAGCCGAAGGCCGCCTCGCCGATCTCGCGACCGATCTTTGATGTCAGGGTCTGCGCCGGCATGAGCAGGTTGTACCAGGGCTTGGGCAGGCGGTCTATCGAGCCGACGACCAGCATGACCGCCATCGTTTCCCCCAACGCCCGTCCCAGCGCCAGCAGAATGCCCGCCCGGATGCCGGGCCAGGCCTGCGGCAGAAGGATGCGTAGCAGGCGCTCGTTCCAGTTGAGACCGAGATTCATGGCCGCCTCCCGCTGGTGATCGGGGACCTCCCGCAGCGCGTCCTGGGCCATGACGGTGATGGTCGGCAACACCATGACCGCCAGCAGCAGGCCGGCGGCGAGCAGGCCGTGTCCGCTCGGCAAACCGAACGTGTGTTGCAGAAAGGGGAGCAAGACCCACAGCCCCAGCAGGCCGAACACCACCGACGGAATGCCCGCCAGGAGTTCCATGGCGGTGCGCAGCAGATGGCGGGCGGCACCACCGATCATTTCCGTGCCCAGGATTGCGGCAGCGACCCCCGAGGGAACGGCGATGGCCAGGGCCACGGCGGCGGCCCAGAAACTGCCGAGCACGGCCGGAGCCAGACCATACAAATGTTCAAAGGGGAACCATTCGCCTTCCATGAGGGTCGCGAATCCGTAGTAGCGCCAGAAGGGCCAGGATTGCCAGGCCAGGAAGGCCGGCATAAGGACCACCACGCCAAGGGCGGCGGTGGTGGACAGGCGTAGCCACAACTTCAGCATCTCAGGGATCAGGGGTCAGGGACCAGGGGTCGGGGTAGGGAAGCAAAGACCGAGCTGGTAAGAAGGGGAATTTCGATTCTGTCTTTTGCCCACGATGATCCGACACCTGAACCACGATCCCTGTCATCGGACGGGCAGGTAGCCGGATTTTTTGACGATTTCCTGGCCCTGCGGCGAGAGCAGAAAGCGGACGAAGTCCCGTGCGGCCGGTGGGGCGCTTTTGGGCAGAATCACGTGCAGGCTGCGGCTGATCGGATAGCTGCCGTCGCGCACATGCCGGATGTCTGGCGGCACCGCCTTGCCCTTTTCACCGACGGCCACGCCACGCACGGCGTCGTTCAGCCAGGCGTTGGAGAGCATGCCGATGGCGCTGTCGCTGCGAGCGATCAGCGCCTGCTCCTCGTTGTTGGAACCGGCGATCACCATGGCGCCCGGCGCGCGCGCATGCTCGTCGCCCAGCACGGCCCGAGCGAAGACATGCCGGGTGCCGCGGCCCGGTTCCTTGTCGATGACGAGGATGCGCGCATCGGGTCCACCTAGCGCCTTCCAGTTCGTGATCTTCCCGCGGTAGATGGCCGCGATCTGCGCAAGCGTCAACCGCCGCACGCCGCCCACATAGACGGCCTTGGAGACGACGACGGCGACGGCATCCCGTGCGATCGTGAAGATCTGCACCCGTCCCCGCAGCTTCGCCATCTCACCGGCGTCCGGCTCGCGTGAGGCCATGCCGATGTCGGCCGTGTGCTGGATCATCGAGGCGATGCCGACGCCGGAACCGCCGCCCGAGACCGTGATGACCACCTCCGGGTGCAGCTTGTGGTAGGCTTGCGCGGCCGTGGAGACCACGGGCAGGACCGTGGTCGAACCGACGGCGTGCAGCGTGATGGCAAGGGCCGTTCCCGGCGGGAGGAGACACAAAAGAAACGTCAGGATGGCTGCACGCCTCATGCCGGACCCCCGAGCGCGGACGAAAGGATCATGCCGCCGGGCGGCGGCATGGCGAAATACGCAGTACAGTCGTCCCATTGTCGGCGATCTTACAACCCGCAAAGGATGAACGCATGCGATTTATGCTTCCCCGGACGGTTTGGCTTCTCGGCCTGGTTTCGCTTTTGAACGATGCCGCCAGCGAGATGATCTTCCCCCTGCTGCCGCTGTTTCTGACCTCCGTCCTGGGTGCCGGTGCGGCGGTGCTGGGTCTGATCGAGGGCCTCGCGGAGGCCGCATCCAGCATCCTGAAACTCTTGTCCGGCCGTGCGGCCGACCGCGGCGCAAGCAGCAGGCGCATGGTGATCGCAGGCTACGCCGCCGCCAATCTGGCGCGACCGCTCATTGGTCTCGCCGATGCCTGGTTCTGGGTCCTGGGGTTGCGTCTTCTGGATCGGGCGGGCAAGGGTTGGCGCACCTCGCCTCGTGACGCCATGCTTTCCACCTCCGTTCCGGGATCCCTGCGTGGCCGTGCCTTCGGCCTGCATCGCTCGATGGATCACGCCGGTGCCATGATCGGGCCGCTCCTCGCCTTTGCCCTTCTCGGGCTCGGTCTGGATTTGCGACAGGTGTTTCTCGCCTCGATCGTTCCCGGCATCCTGCTCCTGTTCCTGCTTTTACGGGGGCTGCCGGCGACCCCCGCACGCGTGCGGTCTCCCGCGCCTCTGCGCTGGCGGCTTCTGCCGGGAGGATTGCGCGCCCTCATCGTGGCGGCGGCGGGACTGGCTTTCGCCGCCGTGCCCGAGGCCTTCGTCATCCTGTGGGCTTGGCGCGGCGGCACCGCCATGACGATTGTGCCGCTTCTGTGGGCCGCGGCGCACGCCGTCAGAATGCTGGCGGCGGCACCGGCGGGCATGCTCTCGGACCAAATCGGCCGCCCGGCGGTGTTGCTTCTCTCCTGGGGTGGCCGCGTGGGGCTGGTATCGGTCATGGCCCTGTGGCCGTTGCGCGGAGCGTGGATCGCCCTTGTGTTCGTTCTCTATGCCATGGTCACGGCCATGAGCGAGGCCGCCGAGCGGGCCCTGATCGGCGATGTCGCCGCCGCGGACACGAAGGCCACGGCTTTCGGATTGTACCATCTGTGTGCGGGTCTGGCCGCCCTGCCGGGCGCACTGGTGTTCGGTCTCATCTGGCAGCATGTGTCCATGGCCGCCGCCATGCTTTTCTCCGCCGCCCTGACGGCCGTTTCCGCGGCGGCCTTACTGCGCATGCTGAGGCGGGAATCCGCGGCATGACTTGGAGCCGCCTGCGGGGTAGCATGCGCATCCACTGCATTGGATCCGGGAGAAAGCATGCCGCACGAGTTGACTCATTTGTCCATCTGTCTGCTCTTCTGCGCCACCGTGGCCTCCTGCCTGTATGTCGCCTTCTGCATGCGGCGCATCCCCGCCTTTCTTTCCCGCCGGCCTCTGGCCGCGGGCTTCAAGCCGCCCGTGACCCTGCTCAAGCCGCTGTGCGGCCTGGAGCATGAGCTGTACGAGAACCTGCGTTCCTTCTGCATTCAGGATTATCCCGAATACCAGGTGATCTTCGGGGTGCGAGAGGCCGGCGATCCGGCCGTTCCCGTGGTGCGAAGGATCCTGGCGGAGTTTCCGCATCTCGATGCCGAGTTGGTGATCGATCCCCGCATTCACGGGGCCAACCTGAAGGTCAGCAACCTGATCAACATGGCGGGACGAGCCCGGCACGACATCCTGGTCATGGCCGACAGCGACATGCGGGTCGGTCCCGATTACCTGGCCACCGTGGCGGCACCGTTTGCCGAGGCCGCCACCGGCGCCGTCACCTGCCTGTACCGGGCGACCCCGGCCGCCAATCTCGCCTCCCGCTTCGGCGCCATGCACATCAACGCCGATTTCCTGCCTTCCGTGCTTGCCGCCGCAGCCCTCTCCGACATCCGTTTCTGTTTCGGGGCGACGATGGCCGTGCGCCGGGCCGCGCTTGAGGCCATCGGCGGCCTGGAATCTCTCGCGGACGTGCTGGCGGACGACTTCCAACTGGGCCGGCGTGTTCATGAGGCTGGCTACACCGTGCGCCTCTCCCGCTATGTCGTGGAGAACATCGTTTATGAGCCCGATTTCCGCTCGCTCTTGTGGCACGAACTGCGTTGGGCGCGCACGGTGCGGGCTTCCAGCCCCTGGGGCTATGTCGGTTCCGTTCTCACCCACCCGCTGCCGCTTTCGCTCTTGTACCTGGCCCTCTCGCATGCCACACCTGCCGCTTGGCTGCTCCTTGCCGCCGCCGTCATCCTGCGCCTGCGTCTGCGGCATTGCGTGCGTGCCGGCTTCGGTATCCGCGGCCGCCCGCTCTGCTGCCTGACGCCGCTTCGAGATCTTCTGTCGGCCGGTGTCTGGCTCGGGGGTCTGGCCGGTCGCTGCGTGCGCTGGAAGGGCGAGCGCTTCCGCGTCGATCGCCGCGGCCGCATGCAGCCGCTGACGGCGCCTTCGCGGGCATGAAGAAGACCCTCTTTCTCAATCCGCCCTCCTTCGAGGGTTTCGACGGCGGTGCCGGCGCCCGCTATCAGGCCCGGCGCGAGATTCGCTCCTTCTGGTATCCAACCTGGCTGGCGCAGCCGGCGGCCCTCGTACCCGGTAGCCGGCTCGTCGATGCGCCGGCGCGCGGACTCACCGTGGCCGACGTCCTGCCGATGGGCCGTGACTACGAGCTGGCCGTCCTGCATACGAGCACCCCTTCCTTTGCCTCCGACGCCCGCTTGGCCGCGGCTTTGAAGGAGGAGAATCCGGACCTGCAGATCGGGATGGTCGGGGCGCACGTGGCGGTGCAGCCGCAGGAGTCGCTCAAGGCCGCGCCGGCCGTGGATTTCGTGGCCCGCGAGGAATTCGATTACACCCTGAAGGAGGTGGCCGAGGGAAGGTCGCTTGCCACGATCGCCGGATTGAGCTTCCGCGACGGCGGGCGCATCGTGCACAATCCCCCGCGACCACCCGTCGAAGACATGGATGCGCTGCCCTTTGTTACCGAGGTGTACGCGCGCGATCTGGTGATCGAGGATTATTTCATCGGCTATCTTCGGCATCCCTACATCTCCCTCTACACCGGTCGCGGCTGCAAGTCGCGCTGCACCTTCTGCCTGTGGCCGCAGACCATCGGCGGCCACCGCTACCGCAAGCGCAGCCCGGAGAGCATCGCCGCGGAGATCGCCTGGGCGCGGGAGCGGTTCCCGCAGGTGCAGGAGTTCTTCTTCGACGACGACACCTTCACCGACGACCTCGAGCGCACGGAGGCGACGGCGCGGCTGCTCGGGCGGCTCGGCGTCACCTGGTCCTGCAACGCCAAGGCCAACGTTCCGTTCGAGACACTCAAGGTCATGAAGGAAGGCGGCCTGCGGTTGTTGCTGGTGGGGTTCGAATCCGGCAGCCAGCGGATCCTGCACAACGTCAAAAAGGGCATGCGCGTGGAATGGGCGCGCCGCTTCATGCGCGACTGCCGCCGCCTCGGTATCACCGTGCACGGCACGTTCATCGTCGGGCTGCCGGGGGAGACGCCGGAGACGATCGAGGAAACGATCCGCTTTGCGCGCGAGATCAATCCGCACACCATTCAGGTGTCCCTGGCCGCCGCCTACCCGGGCACCGAACTCTACCGCCAAGCGAAGAAAAACGGCTGGTTGCGCGATACGCGCATGGTGGCCGAGACCGGCATCCAGGTGAGTTCCCTTGAATACCCGCATCTTTCACACGAGGAGATCTTCGCCGCCGTCGAGCGTTTCTACAAGCGCTTCTATTTCCGTCCCCGCAAGATCGGCGAACTCACCTGGGAGATGATGAAGAGCTGGGAGATGACCCGCCGCCGCCTGCGTGAGGGCATGGAATTCTTCCAGTTCCTGTACGGTCGAAAAGATCTGGCTTGAGGGGATTGATCGTCACCGGCGACGATTTCGGTGCCTCCATCGAGGTCAACGCCGCCATCGAGACCGCGCACGTTCATGGCATCCTGAACACGGCCAGCCTGATGGTGACGGGGGCCGCCGCCGCCGATGCCGTGCGCCGTGCAAGATCACTGCCGGGACTGCACGTGGGCCTGCATCTGGCGCTCACGCGCGCCCCCTCCATGCGGACGAGGGAACCCCTGCCGCAGGGGCTTTGGGGTGCCGGGATGCGCTTCTTCTTCTCGCCCACGGGCCGGCGCATGCTCGCATCCGAGATCCAGGCGCAGTTCCAGGCCTTTGCCGCCACCGGGCTTGCGCTCGATCATGTCAATGTCCACAACCACATGCACCTGCATCCGACGGTGTTGGCACGGATTCTCGATATCGGCCGTGATTTCGGATTGCGCGCCGTGCGCCTGCCCTTCGAGCCCGGGATGAACCGGCTCTTGCTCCCGTGGATTGCGCTCATGCAACGGCGGCTGCGGCGGGCCGGCATCGTCTTCAACGACCGCTTGTTCGGCATGCGCGATTGCGGTTCCATGACGCGCACGCGCGTGCTGCGGTTGTTGGAGGCCCTGCCGCCGGGGGTGTCGGAGATGCACTTCCATCCGGCCACGGGCCCGTGGCCGGGCATGGAGACAGGCAGGGAAGGCTTTGCGCATGCGGCGGAACTGGAGGCGCTCACGAGTGCTGATGTGCGGGAGGCCATCGAACGCGGTGGCATCCGCCTGCATTCCTTTTCTTCCCTGGGGATGGTGTGAGGCGGGCGCTTGTCTTCGCCGCCGCGGTCGGCGTGCTCACGGTCCTGCTCGCCTACGGGGGCGTGGGGGATGTTGCGCGGGCGGCGATGCGGATCGGCTGGGCGGGGCTCGCTGCGATGGCCCTCGTGCGCATCCTGCTGCTTTTTCCGCTGGCCTGGGCCTGGCAACTGCTTGCACCCGCGACCGCGGATCTGTGGCTCTTTCTGCGCGCCTCCTGGGTGCGTGCCGCCATGGGCGAGATGGTCGTCACGCCACCGCTCGGCAGTGAGGCGGCGGCGCTGCGCATCCTGACCCTGGGCGGCATGCGGGCGCGGGATGCCGCCGCCTGCACCGTCGTCGATCTGACCCTCGATCTTGGTGCTCAGGTTCTCTTCGCCGTCACCGGGGTAAGCATTCTCTCCTCTTCCCTGTCCTCTTCCTCGCTTGTCCCGGCCGTGGTCGCCGTGGCCGTGGCCGCCGCGGCCGTCCTCGGCTTCGCACGGGTGCAGCGGGGAGGGTTGCTGCAACGGCTGGAGCGGAGACTGGTGCACTTTGCCGAAGGGCCCTTGGCCGCCCTGTATCGGGGCATGCAGGGGCTTCCTGCCCGCATCGACATGATCTATCGTCGCCGCGCTCGCCTGATCCTGTCCCTGCTGCTTCAGTATGCGGTGTGGATGCTGGGCGTGATCCCGACCGGGATCGGACTTTCTCTTCTCGGGCATCCCCTTTCCTGGGGAAACGTGATCGCCCTCGATGCCATCGTCTTTGCCCTGCGCGCCGCGGCCTTCGTGATGCCGGCCGGTATCGGGGTGCAGGAGGGCGCCTATGTGGCGCTGGCGCCGCTGTTCGGGTTCGATGCTGCCACCGCCCTGGCGCTGTCCCTGGTGCGGCGTGCGGCCGACGTCCTGGCCACCTTTCCATCCCTTCTTTTGTGGCAGCTGGATGAGGGCCGGAGGCTTCGCCGCCTCGCACGACCCGTCGGCGAGTGATCCCGACCTTGCATCAGTGGCCGCCGCCACTGCGACCGAGAACGAGCATGAGCGCCGGTTGCACGAGGAAGACGCAAGCGAGCACGACCGCCAGCGCCAGGGACAGGGTTGCGCCCAGGTAGCTCATGGCCCTGTTTCCGGAAACGGCCAGGGAACCGAACGAGCACAGGGTGGTCAGCGCCGAGAAAAGGACGGCCCGCGGTGTGGCGCTCTCGAAGAGGCCTTGCACGCCGTGTGCGCGCTGGCGCAAAGCCAGGTAGATGCCGTAGGAGACCCCGAGGCCGGCCAGAAGCGGCATGACGATGACATTGGCGAGATTGAGCGGGAGGCCGACAAGGCGCATCGCCGCCGCCGTCAGCAACGCCGCCACGGCCAGCGGCACGAGCACCCCCACGCAATCTCGAGCACTTCGTAGCGCGGCGAGCAGCAACACAACCACGAAGATGAAGGCGAGTGTTGTGGCCTGCAGGAAAGAGCGCGCCACGGTTCGTCCACCTTCGACCATCATCACCGGATCGCCGCTGGCGGTCGGGGCCAGTCGCTGCACCTCGCGTACGAAGCGTTCCATGGCTTTCGGTCTGTCCAGATCCAGACCGGAATAGACCTCGATCAGGCTTTGGCCGTTTAGGCCGAGATACCTCCTCTTGAGAGGATCCGGCAGACTGCCGATGTCGATCCGGTGGGCCTCGAGCGCCGTCGCCAGATCCTCAATCACCCGCTTGAATCCCTGGAAGACGAGTTGATCGATGCGACGTGCGATCGCCGGGTCCGCCTTCGCGGCGGCAAGGAAGGGCGGAATCGACGCCGCCAGATGAAGGACCGGGGGACGCAACTCGCTGTGGGGATGTGCGCGCGCATAGGAAAGGAGGGTTTGGCGCAGTCGAGCGAGGGCGGTGAAGGTTTCGCGACCGGAGGGGAAGCGGTTCTCCACAGCGAGGGTCACGGGGGGCATGATCATCTCCAGATCCTCGATGACGGCCAGTTTCTCGTCTTGATGCTTGGGGACGAAGCTGGACAGGGTAAGAACCCTTGCAACCACGGGCAGGTGCCGCAGTTCAGCGGCCAGGCGGTCGGCCGCAACCAGGTTGCGGGCGAGGATCTGAATGGCGTAGGGCGAGGCCCTGGACTGTCGGGCCAGGTCCTTGAAGGCCCGGACGGCGGGTAGATCCGGATCCAGGAGATGCAGGGGATTGAAATCGAAATGCAGATGCAGAGCGGGCTGGACGGCGGCGGCGGCGAGAATGGCGGTTGCGGCGACGATCGCGCGTCCGTGCTTGTACGGCCATGTCCACGTGGAAATCCCGGACGGGATGCGCCGTCGCGCCGACGCCCGCATCAGGCCCAGCAGGGCCGGCAACACGGTCAGGGTGGCGACGAGAGCCAGGGCCATGCCGCCGCCGGCGATGATGCCGAGATCGGCCAGGCCCTTGTAGGCGGTGGGCGTGAAGGAGAGGAAGCCGCCGGCCGCCGCCGCAGCCGACAGGCTCATGGCCGACCCCAACCAGGCGGCGGTGCGGCGAACGGCCCTTGCGGGTCCGGCGCCGAGCGTGCGCTCAAAGCGGTAGTGACTGCCGAACTGGATGCCGAAATCCACACCCATGCCGATAAAGAGAACGGCAAAGGAGATCGAGATCAGGTTGAGGGGGGCAGTGGCCGCGAGTGCAAAGGCCGTGGTCCAGATGAAGCTCATGCCCAGGGTCAGGACGACGGCGAACAGCAGGTGCAGATCCTTGAGTGCCGTGAGCAGCAGCGCCAGCACCAGGATGCCGGTCAGGGCCGAGGCCCATCCGGCCGCCCGCATGGAACTTTGCAGTTGCACGTAATCGAGCATGGCCCCGCCGGTGAGGCGAATGCGGATGCCGCGCTCCGGCGTCAGATCCAGATCGCGGATGGCTCCCTGGATGCGCTCGATGGCCGCCCCGGCCGGTTGCAGCGCTACGGGATGAAGGTGCGGCGTGATCTCGATCAGACGCCGGGTCTCCTCCGAGCCACCGAGCAGAGCGGACCAGGGGAAGACGAAGAAACGCTTCTTCCTTGCCGCATCCAGGGCCTTGCGGCAGGCATCGAGGAAGCGCTCCAGGACGGCGACGGAACTCGGGGGAATGTCGTTGCCCGTGAGGGCATCCCGGAGAAGGGAAGACAGACCCACCATGTTCGGATGCATGGCCAGCCGGGTCAGGAAGGGCTGGGCCGCACTCAGATCCGCCGCTGTCTTCTGCAAATCCTCGAGGCTTTGATACAGGAGGCCGTTTCTGCGGAAGAACGGATCCTGGACGGGATCGAAGACCTCCGTGGCCGCCTCCGGATGTCCACGCAGCCAGGAGACGAGACGGCGGGCGGCATAGTCGCTCAAATCGGCTTGATCGGCGTCGATCACGGCCAGGACCGTGTCGGTGCGGCGGGGAAAGGCCCGTTCCAGGGCGGCATGGTTGCGAGCGAAGGGGAGCTTATCGGAGAGCAGGGCATTGAAGTCTGTGCTGACGGCCATGTGGGTGGAGATGTAGGACAGGCACAGGAGGGTGAAGAGTAGCGAGAAGGTGACGACCGATCCGGGGCGGCGATGGCAGAAGGCGGCGATACCCGCAACGGCGCGGGGGAAAAGATGACGGCGGCGGGCCATCAATCCGAATCGCTCACACGCGGATCGACAACGACCCGGGGATGGGCGTAAAGGCGGTGACTGGCGTAAAAGCGGTCATTGGTGGTCGGTGACCGGTGAATTTCATGACCCCTGGTCCCTGATTCGCTCAGCCCTCAGCACCCGTCCCTCGGTCCTTCTCTTTTTTCTCAGTCGTCGGCGATCGAACCCGAAGGGTGGAGATCGCGAATGGCGCCGTCGCGTGCAAGCTCGAAGACCCTCCCTCGCCAATGCACGCGGCGGCCACAATAGCTTCCCACCCAAACGGCGAAGGTCAGGAAATCGCGCAGCGGCAGCCAGAGGATATCCGCCGCCGGCAGGCGGTTCCAGACCGCGGCGGCCACCGCCGTTCCAAGACGTAGCGCCAGCGCCGAAGAGGGAAGGAGCCAGGCCAAGGGTAGGGTGGCGATGAGTGTATAGGCAAGGAGGCTGAGCGGCAGCGTATGGGTGACGATGGAGGCGGCGTGACCGACGGGCTGCAGCATGCGCACGGCCCGCACCCAACGCATTTCATGCCGCCACAGGCTGGAGAACGAGGACTCGTCGACGACGGTGTCGACCAAGTGGGGAGAGAGCACGGTTCTGAGACCGTGCCGGCGCAACATGCGTGCCAGCATGTAGTCATCCGCCAGATGATCGGCCAGCGTCTTGAGGCCGCCGATGACGGCAAGATGCGAGCGGCGCAGGGCCAGCGTGGCGCCAAAACCGAAATCGCGCATGCCAAGCATCCAGCCGAGCATGATCGAGGGGGTGAAGGAGAGGTTCATGTACAGGGCCGCAAGCCTCGAGTGGCGGGAAGAAGTCGGCTGCGCGCGATACAGGCAGGTGACGACGCCGACGTCCTCCTCGTCGAGACAGGCGGCCAGATTCCTGAGATAATCCGGATCGACGCGGGTGCTGCTGTCGGAGAACACCAGGTGTTCGAAGGAGGCGTGCTCCAGTATGGCGGCCAGGTTGCCGATCTTGCGGTTGGGTCCCCCGTTTGTTCCTTGGACAACAACGGTCATCGGAATGTGCGGAAACTCCCGTTGAAGGCGTCGCACGACGGCGAGGGCCGGATCGCGCCTTGAGTGCACGCCGAAGACGACCTCAAAGCGGGGATAACGTTGCTCGCAGAAGGAGCGCAGATTCCCGTACAAATGCTCCTCCAGACCGCACAAGGGCTTCAGAATGCTGAACGGAGGCAGGCTTCCTGCATCCCGGCCGCACCGCCTGCTCCAGGCCCATTGCCCCGCGATCGCCAGCAACGGATACAGCAAGACAATGGCCCCAAGGCCGAGGCCGATTGCAGCGTGCCCGCTCATGGCCGCCGCGGAACGAAAACCCCGCCGCGCAGGTGGCCGGCGAGATCGAAGATAGGCATCTTCCGCCGCATGTGCGGGGAGGCCGGAAGCCCCTGCCGGCCGCATTCCACGATCAGGCAGCCTCCGGGTGCGAGACGGTCCATGGAGGATGCGAGAAGCCTCTTGAGATGGGTAAGGCCGTCCGCTCCGTCCGTCAGCGCCGGCCGCGGCTCAAAGGTGAGTTCGGGGCCGGCGGCGGCGAGTTCGCGCTCGGAGACATAGGGCGGATTGCAGATGATCAGGTCGAAAGGTCCGTCTTCGGCGTGCAGGGCGGCAAAGAGATCGCCGCACCGCCAGCGCATGCGTTCGCCGACGCCGTGGTGTTCGGCGTTGGCGCGCGCCACCTCGAGGGCCTCCGCCGAGAGATCGGTGGCCGTGATCTGTGACTGCGGGTATTCGCAGGCCAGGGTCACGGCCAGGCAGCCGCTACCGGTGCCGATGTCGCAGCAGCGCAGGCGCCGGTGGCGGTCGGGAAAAAAAGCCAACGCGGCTTCAATCAGGTGCTCGGTTTCCGGGCGCGGGATCAGCACCGCCGGGCTGACGGTGAATTCGCGTGACCAGAACTCCTTGCAACCCAGGATGTAGGCCATGGGTTCCCGTGCCACGCGTCGGGAAAGCAGGGCCTTGAAGACCTCTCCGGCGGCGGCGGGCGCCGCCTCGTGGGCGTGAGCGAACAACCAGGCGCGATCGCGCCTTAAGGCATGGGCCAGCAGAAGTTCGGCGTCAAGACGCGGCGTCTCGACCCCGCACACCTGCAGCCGTCCCGCCGCCGTCCGCAGCAATGCACCGACGCTCGGCGCCGTCCGGGCGGGGCTTACGCTTCGGGTTCGCATGCGGCCAGAAGCTCGGCCTGGTGATGGGTCATCAGGGCGTCCACCAACTCGTCCATGTCGCCGTCGAGGATCTGTTCCAGTTTGTACAGCGTCAGGTGGATGCGGTGGTCGGTCACTCGACCCTGGGGGAAATTGTAGGTGCGGATGCGTTCGGAGCGGTCGCCGCTGCCGACCATGCTGCGGCGGGCCTCGGCCCGTTCGCTTTGCGCCTCCCTCAAGGCGGCGTCGTACAGCCTTGCCTGCAATACCTTCAGGGCCTTGGCCTTGTTCTTGTGCTGGCTTTTCTCATCCTGGCAGGTGACGACGATGCCGGTCGGCAGGTGCGTGATGCGCACCGCCGAGTCCGTTGTGTTCACGCTCTGACCGCCGGGGCCGGAGGAGCGGAAAACGTCGATGCGCAGCTCGTCGGGATGGATGCGCACATCCACCTCGTCCGCCTCGGGCAGCACGGCGACGGTGCAGGCGCTGGTGTGGATGCGGCCACCGGCCTCCGTCTCCGGTACCCGTTGGACGCGATGGACGCCGGACTCGAACTTGAAACGGGAATAGGCGCCCTCGCCGCGGATCTGGGCGATGATTTCCTTGAAGCCGCCCATGCCGGTTTCGTTGGCCGACAGAATCTCCACCTTGTAGCCCTTGCGCTCGGCATAACGGCAATACATGCGAAACAGATCGGCTGCGAACAGGGCCGCTTCCTCGCCGCCGGTGCCGGCACGGATCTCGATGATGACGTTGCGGGCATCGTTCGGATCGTGGGGTAGAAGCAGCCGTTGCAACCCCTGTTCGAGGTCGGCGTGGCTGCGTTCGAGTTCGGCGAGTTCGGCGGTGGCCAGCTCCCGCAATTCCTTGTCGCAATTGGCATCGGCGGCCAACTCCCGGGTTTCCCGGATCTGATGTTCAAGTCGTCGCAGGCGTTCGATTGTCTCGGCCACGGGCCGGATCTCGGCGTATTCGCGCGTCAGGCGCGTGTAGCGTTTCGGGTCACGGGCGAGGTCGGGATCGGCGAGTTGTTGCGCAAGTTCCTGCCTGCGCGCGAGAATGTCATCGAGTCTTGTGTTCATCACCCTTCCTGGAGTCGCTGGTTTGTGCCTCCTCCAGATTGAAAAGGACGCGCGCGGCGCCCATGAATAGATCCCCCTCGATATCCTCGGGCAGGGTCTTCAAGGCTCGCAAGGTCGGGTGCAGGAAACGTTTCATCAGCGAGCGACTGAAGCGTTCGACCGCCTCGAATTGTTGGGCATCGAGCGTGCGCAAGTAGCGGGCCTTGGCCAGTTCCTCGCGCCGGATGTCCTCCATTCGGTCTTGCAGGCGGCGGATGATCGGCACCGACTCCAGTGATTTCAGCCATGAAATGAACTCGCGTGCGTCTTCTTCAAGAAGCAATCGGGCCGCCTCCGCCTCCCTCTCCCGCTGTTCGCGGTTGCCCTGGACGACATGCTGCAGGTCGTCGATGTCGTAGAGGTAGACCCCCTCCAGATCACCGACACGGGGATCGATATCCCGCGGCACGGCGATGTCGACGAGGAACATCGGCTGCCCGCTGCGTTTTTCCTGTGCTTTCTGCATCGCTTCCGGCAACAGGACGTAGGTGTTGGCTCCCGTGCTCGAGATAATGATGTCCGCCGCATCCAGGTAATCCCCCAGCTGCGCCAGCGTCAGGGCATGGCCATCGAATTCCCGCGCCAGATTCCTGGCCCGTTCCAGGGTCCGGTTGGCGACCAGGATCTGTTTGATGCCATTGCCCTGCAGGTGTCGGGCTGCCAGCTCGGCCATCTCACCGGCGCCGATCAGAAGCACGGTCTTGCCGCCCAGGTCGCCGAAGATGCGTTGCGCCAGTTCCACGGCGCAACTCGAGATATTCACCGCCTGCTTGCCAATCCCGGTCTCGGTGCGGGCGCGCTTGGCGGCCGCGAAAGTGGCCTGGAACAGACGGTGCAGGATGTGGCCGGCGGTGCCGGCGGCCAGGGCGTGTTCGTAAGCGGATTTGACCTGCCCAAGGATCTGCGGTTCCCCGAGAACCAGTGAGTCCAGGCCGGCGGCGACGGCGAAGATGTGGCGCACGGCCGTCTCGGTGGTATGCGAATAGAGATGTTCGATGATGCGGTCCAGAGGCAGGCGTGAAACGGAGGCGAACCATTCATGGATCAGGGCGATGGCCGCATCCGGATCGTGGGTGACGAGCGTGAATTCCACGCGGTTGCATGTGGAGAGCAGCGCAACCTCCCGGATCGGCGGCGTAGCGGCCAGGCGTCGCAACAGGGGAGGGATGTCGATGTCGGTCACCGCCGCCTGCTCTCGCAATTCGACCGGCGCGGTCTTGTGGTTGAGGCCGATGTGGCAAATGCGCATGACGGAAGACTAGCTCTTGATCCCGGACGGGTATAGATGGCCGTTCTCGCGCAGCGCCAGCGGTTGCAACCTCATGCCCCGGGGAGAGTGATGGAAGAGTTCCGCCTCCAGCCGGCCCTGGACGTCGAGGCGGATGCTTAGCAGCGGTAGCGGTCGCAGGCGTGCAGTCAGGTCCGCATCGTCGCCACAGATTCGGCGAAGGGTGCTTGCATGCAGCTTCTCGGGCGGCGTTGCCTGAACGCTCGATGTGTACAGGGCGAGGGGATGCATGCCTCTCTCCTCCCAGACCCGCAAGGCGGTCCTGGCCTCATCGGGAGCGCCCGCTTTCGTCCCACACGGCCACAATTCCTCGATCGTGTCCATGTGTCCCGCAACCAGTCCACACACCGATTCCGGTTCGGCACCCAGGGCTTGCCGCATCAGGACCTGGATGACATGACGGGCGATCGAAAACCCCGCGGCGTCTGGAGGAATTTCGGGCATGGGCAAAAGATGAAACGGATGCCGGCGGCGGTCAATGGCCGTCACGTCTCTGGCCGTCACGTCTCTTGACAAGATTTTCCCCCTCGGCTAGCAAGGCTTCCGGGCGGAGGAGATTTTGAGACTCAGGCAATTCTCAATGCTGATCATTCCCGAACGCGGCTCCGTGCGCCGGCTCGAGGTCGGACCATGGTGGCTGGCCGCAATGCAGACGGCAGTCCTGCTGTTTGTCGCCGTCGCCGCTTGGGGCGGCTGGCAGGTGTGGCAGGGGCATGCGCATCTCGCCCGCATTCAGGCACTGGAAAAATCGTTGCAACAGGCGCGGGCGCAATACCGGCGGGAACTGGCGCAGATGCGCGCCCGCTTGCAGTCGCAGACGAGACAACTTGCCGTCTACGCCCGCGATCTCGGCGACATGCAGGCGCGGCTTGCGCGCCTGGATGCCCTCGGGGCGCAATTGGTCGCCTCCTCCTCGCTCGATGCCGCGGAGTTCAATTTCGGTACGCCGCCAGCCTACGGCGGTCCGCGAATCACGCCCTCGCCGGTGCAGTTGGGGGACCTGGATGCTGTTGTTGCCCGCCTCGACACTCGTCTGGAGACCGTGGATGCCCAGCTTGCGGCCCTGGATTATCTGTTGAAGCAGAAGCGCAGCGAGCAATTGGCCCGCCCGCATGCATGGCCGACCGAGAAGGGTTGGATCAGTTCACGTTTCGGCTGGCGAGCCGATCCATTCAGCGGCGGGCGTGAGTTGCACCGCGGCGTGGATATCGCCAACCGCTTCGGGGCGCCGGTGTTTTCCGCTGCTCACGGCATCGTCACCTTCGCCGGCCGCATGCAGGGTTTCGGCAACATGGTGGAGGTGGATCACGGTTACGGCTACGTCACCCGCTACGGCCACCTGTCCGCCCTGACCGTGCATGCCGGTGAAGAGGTGGGTGATGGCCAGATGCTCGGCCGCATCGGCTCGACCGGCCGGTCCACCGGCCCGCATCTGCATTACGAGGTTCACCGCTACGGGCGTGCCCTGAACCCGATCAGGTTCCTGCCGCGGGGTTAACCTGGTCGGCCGCGCGGGCGGCGGCGATGGCGGCAATGTTGACGATGTCGTCGACACCGGCCCCCGTCTGCAACACATGCGCCTGTTTGGGCAGGCCCATCAGGATCGGCCCGATGGCCGTTCCGCCTCCGAGATCACGCAACAATTTGTAGGCGATGTTGCCGGCCTGCATGGTCGGGAAGATGAGCACGTTGGCTGCCTCCTTCAGGCGGCTGAAAGGGAACTGCGCCAGCAGTTCGGGATTGACGGCCGTGTCCGCCTGCATCTCTCCGTCCACGATCATGTCCGGATGGCGCTCGTGCAAGAGGCGCACAGCCTCGGCGACCTTGTTCGATTCCTTGTGCGGTGAGCTGCCGAAGTTGGAGAAGGAGAGCATGGCCACGCGCGGCGAGAAGCCCAGTGAGGCGGCGGTGTCGGCGGAGAGAATGGCCAATTCCGCCAGCTGCTCGGCGTTCATCTCCACGTTCACCGTGGTGTCGCTGAGAAAGTAGGCACCCTTTTCCATGATCAGCATGTACAGGCCATAGACATGGTAGCGGCGGCCGCTTTCGTCTCGCCCGAGAACCTGCAGAACCGGCCGCAGAACATTGGGATAATGGGCCGTGCGTCCGGAGAGCATGCCGTCGGCCAGTCCCTGTTTGACCATCATCGCCGCCAGTACGTTGGCGTCGCGACGCAGGGTGTTGACCGCATCCTGGCGCAGGACGCCGCGGCGATTGCGCTCCTGGTAGTAGGCCTCGGCCAGGGCGGTAAGGCGCGCATCATCCGGTGCCGGATCCAGGATTTCGACGCCTTCAAGATTGAGGCGGGCCTGTCCGGCATAGGCGAGGATACGCTCGGTGTCACCGATCAGAATCGGGTGGGCAACGCCCATCTCACGCATGACGACGGCGGCCCGGATGACGGTGGCATCCTCACCCTCGGGCAGGACCATGCGCAGGGGATTGGTTCTGGCCTTGTCCATGATCCAGCGCATGAACAGGCGCGAGCAATCGATGCGTGCCGCGAGTTGCTGACGGTAGCCCTCCAGGTCGGTAAGCGGCCGCTTTGCCACGCCGGAATCGGTGGCGGCCTTGGCCACGGCAGCCGGCACCTCCTCGATCAGGCGTGGATCGAAGGGCTTGGGCAGAATGTATTCCGGCCCGAAGCTCAGGCGTTCGTTGCCGTAAGCCTTGAGTACGGCGTCCGGAACCTCCTCGCGTGCGAGAGCGGCCAGGGCTTGCACGGCCGCTACTTTCATGGCCTCGTTGAAGGTGGTGGCACGGGCGTCCAGGGCACCGCGAAAGAGGAAGGGGAAACCGAGGACATTGTTGACCTGGTTCGGATGATCGGAGCGGCCGGTGGCCATGATCAGATCTCGGCGTGTGGCCATGGCCAGATCGTAGGCGATCTCGGGATCGGGATTGGCCATGGCAAACACGATCGGGCGTGCGGCCATGGATTTGAGCATCTCCGGTTCCACGATGTTGCCGGTGGAGAGCCCCACGAAGACGTCGGCATCGCGCATGGCCTCGGCCAGCGTTCGCTCCGGACGTTCGGTGGCGAAGTAGGCTTTGTGCGGCGGCAGCTTCTCCTTGCGGTCCTTGGAGATAACCCCCTTGCGATCGAGAAAGAGGATGTTCTCGCGCTTCGCCCCCAGTTCCTCGAGTAACCTCATGCACGCAAAACCGGCGGCTCCCGCGCCGAGGCAGACGATCTTTACGTCCTCGATCTTCTTGTCTTGCAGGAGCAAGGCGTTGATCATGCCGGCGGCGACGATCACGGCGGTGCCGTGCTGGTCATCGTGCAGCACGGGGATGTTCATGCGCTTTTTCAGCTCTTCCTCGACAACGAAGCATTCCGGCGCCTTGATGTCCTCGAGGTTGATGCCGCCGAAGGTCGGCTCCAGGCGCGATACGGTTTCGACCAGCGCCATCGGATCGGATTCGTCGATCTCGATGTCGAACACATCGATGTCGGCGAAGCGCTTGAACAACACGCTTTTGCCTTCCATGACCGGTTTGCCGGCCAGGGCCCCGATGTTTCCGAGACCGAGCACGGCGCTGCCATTGCTGATGACGGCCACGAGGTTGCCGCGGGAGGTGTATTCGTAGGCCAGATCCGGATCCTTCTCGATCTCCAGGCAGGGGATGGCCACGCCCGGCGTATAGGCGAGCGCCAGATCCCGCTGCGTGATGCAGGGCTTGGTGGCGCGGACGCTGATTTTTCCTGGTTGCGGTTTGCGGTGATAGTTCAGTGCGTCCTCGCGCAAGGTGTCCTCGCTCATGTCTCTCTCCAGGGCTTTTGTCACGGCCTTACAATCGCCGGCGGGCACATGCTACTCTTTCCATCGCGGTTTGAGCAGGGGGTGAACATGCGGATCGGTATAGCCGGCGCCGGCGCTGTCGGATGCCACTACGGAAGCCTGCTGCAGCAGGCCGGAAATGACGTCGTATTCCTGGCCCGGGGGGCGCATCTGCGTGCATTGCGGGAGAGCGGCCTTGTGCACGTAAGCGGGGGCCGCGAGCGCGTCCTCCGTGTCCGGGCCTCGGACGATGCCGCCATCCTCGCCGATCGCGACGTCGTCATCCTCGCCTGCAAGACGACCGGTCTTGCGGCCATGCTGACGGCGATCGCCCCTCATGTCGGAAAGGAGGCGCTGGCGGTGACGCTGCAAAACGGGGTTGAAGCCCCGGAGTGGGTGGCGGCGGCCCTGCCCGGGCGCGCCGTCGCCGCCGGCACAGCCTTCATCGGCGTGCGTATCGAGAGGCCGGGTGTGGTCGTGCATTCGGCCGCCGGCGGCATACGCCTGGGGCTGTGGCGGTCCGGGCCCGGGGGACACCTTCTTGCCCTCCTGATCGCCGCCCTGGACGGCGCCGGCGTGCCGGTGCGACAGGAATCGAACGTGCCCCGCATGCTTTGGCGCAAGCTTTTGTGGAATTGCGGCTTCAACGCCATCACCGCGATCACGCGCCGCTATGCCCATGAGATCGCCGCGATTCCGGAGACACTGGATATCGTTCGTGCGGCCATGGAGGAGACCGTGGCCGTGGCGCGGGCGCAATCCGTGGAAATCGGCGGAGAGGACGTCCGCAAGCACGTCGAGGTGACGCTCCGGATGGGGCCGGTCAAGACCAGCATGTGGCAGGACATCGAACGCGGCCGCCGCACCGAGGTGGATGCGATCAACGGCTTCGTCGTCCACCGCGCCGAGGAACTCGGGATCAAGGCGCCGGTGAACCGGATGCTCACAGCTCTGGTGCACGCCGCCGAAGGGGGCGCGCATTGACCGCCGCAACGCCCTTTGGTACAAAGCGCCATCCGAGGTATGGGGA
>CAZHOU010000009.1:0-21316 GCA_964534165.1 uncultured Zetaproteobacteria bacterium | reverse complement strand
TCCATGCCCTCCTCCCGCAGCAGGGGGTTCACGACCCCGCACAGCCAGTCCGCATCTTCCGCATCCCAGGGAAACGAGCCTTCCGGCATCACGCGCACCCGATCACGGACGGGAAGGCCGTGAAAGGGGGTGGCGACCCAGCACTGCCTCGTGCCCGGTGGGATCGCCTCGCATCGCGCCGCCAGCAGGGCGGATGGAGGCGCCCCCAGGATCATTGCGTACCACCCCAGCGCCGTCCTGCGCCCCGCCTCGAACCAGGACCGCCGACGGGCAGCCAAATCCTTCTCCCACGACCTCAGATCCGGATGCGGCTGCCATTGTGCATCGGTGCGGATCAGCGCATCGACGAGGAGCAGGATCTCCGTCAGGCCCTCCCTCCCTAATCCAGCACTCTCCGCACCGCCTCCTCGGTGGCGTCGATGGTCACCGGGGATGGGGTGTTCAACATGGCGGTGTCGGGATCCTTGAGACCGTGACCCGTGAGGGTGCAGACGATGCGCTCGCCGGCCTCGAAATACCCCTCGTCGTTGAGCTTGATGACGCCGGCGACGGAAGCGGCGCTGGCCGGTTCGCAAAACACTCCCTCAAGGCTCGCCAGCATGTCGTAGGCGCGGAGGATTTCCTCGTCCGTCACCGCCTCGATGCGTCCACCCGATTCGTCCCGGGCCGCGATGGCCTGCCGCCACGACGCCGGCTTGCCGATCCGGATCGCCGTGGCCACGGTCTCCGGCTCCTCGATGGGCGTACCCAGAACGATCGGCGCCGCGCCGGCGGCCTGGAAGCCGAGCATCCTCGGCAGGCTGCGGATGATGCGCCGCTCCTGGTATTCCTTGTAGCCCATCCAGTAGGCCGTGATGTTGCCGGCGTTGCCGACCGGCAGGGCATGGTAATCGGGCGCGAAACCAAGTTCATCCACGATCTCGAAGGCGGCCGTTTTCTGCCCCTGGATGCGGAAGGGGTTGATGCTGTTCACCAGGGTGACCGAGCCGTCGGCGGAGATGGCACGTACCAGAGCCAGGGCTTCATCGAAATTGCCCCGGATCTGGATCACCCTGGCGCCGTAGCGCACGGCCTGGGAGAGCTTGCCGAGCGCGATCTTGCCCTCGGGAATCAACACATAGGCGCGCATGCCGCAATTGGCGGCGTACGCGGCGGCCGAGGCGCTCGTGTTGCCGGTGGAGGCGCAGATCACCTTGCGGGAACCGGCGTTGTAGGCCTGGGTCACGGCCATGGTCATGCCCCGATCCTTGAAGGAACCGGTCGGATTCAAACCCTCGAACTTGAGAAAGATCTTCAGGTTGGGATTGATGGCATTGCGCAGATTCAGCGACTCATGCAGGGGCGTATTGCCCTCGTAGAGGGTGATCACTGCATCCTCGTCGGCCACCGGCAGGAAGGCCCGATAGCGGTCGATCACGCCGGCGTAGCGCATCAGTGGTCGAAATCTTCCTTGCGCAGGATCAGGGCTTCCCCCTCCACGCAGGACAGCGCGAGAATACGTCGGATCGCCGCCTGCAGATTGCCCTCGGCGGTCTTGTGGGTGAGCATGACGATGGGCACGGCCCGGACCGCGTTGCGTTCCTTCTGCATCACCGCCTCCAGGCTGATCCGATGGTCGGCCAGAATCGAGGTGACGGCGGCGATGACTCCAGGCTTGTCGGTGACCATCAGGCGCAGGTAGTACTCGCATTCCACATCGGCCATCGGCAGCGTCTGCAGTTCCCGGCGCGCATCCGCCATGAAGCCCATCGGCGGCGGCAGGTGCCGAATGGCATCCGCTCCCCCGTCGCACGCAACACGGGCGATGTCGATGAGATCGGCGACGACCGCCGAGGCCGTCGGCCGTTCACCGGCTCCGCGTCCGAAATACATCGTATGCTCGACGAAATCGCCCGAAATCATCACGGCATTGTAGGAATCCGCAACCTGGGCGAGCGGATTGTCCTGAGGCACCAGCGTGGGATGCACGCGCATTTCCACACGCTCCCCATGCGGCTTGGCGATGCCGAGAAGCTTGATGCGGTAGCCCAACTCGGCGGCGGATGCGATGTCATCCGGTGTGATGCGGGAAATGCCTTCGGTGTAGACGTCGTCGAAGCGGATCTTCGATCCGAAGGCCATGGCCGCCAGAATGGCCAGCTTGTGCGCGGTATCCACGCCTTCCACGTCGAAGGTCGGATCCGCCTCGGCATAGCCCAGTTCCTGGGCCTGCCTCAGCACCTCGTCATAATCCGCCCCCTCGTGCTCCATCTTGGTCAGGATGAAATTGCAGGTGCCGTTCAGAATGCCGTAAACGGACGTGATGGCATTGGCGGCCAGGCCCTCGCGCAGGGCCTTCAGGCAGGGGATCCCCCCGCCCACGGCGGCCTCGAAACCGAGGGCCACGCCCCTCGCGGCGGCCAGCGGGAACAACTCTTCGCCGTGCTTGGCGATCAGTGCCTTGTTGGCGGTGACCACGTGCTTGCCGTGTTCGATCGCCGTGGCAACCAGTCCGCGCGCCGGTTCGTAACCCCCGATCAGTTCCACGACCACATCCACATCCGGGTCGGTCGCCACCTCCGCGGCATCCGTATGCAGGCGCACCGCGCTCAGATCCAGGCCGCGGTCGCGGTCGAGATCCTTGTCGGCGGCGGCCACGAGACACAATTCCCTGCCAAGACGGCGGGCGATCAATTTGCGTTGCTCGAGCACGATGCGCGCCACGCCCGTCCCGATCGTCCCCAGGCCCAGGATCCCCACACGGAATTCACTCATATCCACCTCTCCATATCAGGATTCAGGGATCAGAATTCAAAATCCCTGAACACTGATCCCTGATCCCTGATCAAGCGCCTGCATGCAGGAAATTCCGGATGCCGCGCAACGCCTGGCGCGTGCGGTGTTCGTTCTCAATCAGGGCGATGCGCACATAGCCCTCGCCGTACTCACCGAAACCGATACCGGGACTGACGGCCACACCGGCCTCGATCATCAATTTCTTGCAAAATTCCAGCGAGCCCATGGCCTTGAAATCATCGGGGATCTCCGCCCACGCGTACATCGATGCCTTCGGCTTTTCCGCCATCCAGCCGATTTTGTGCAGGCCGCCGATCAGTACATCCCGCCGGGAGCGGTACATGTTGCGGATCACCTCGACGCAGTCCTGGGGTCCGTTCAAGGCGGTGCAGGCGGCGATTTGCAGAGGCTGAAAGGTTCCGTAATCCAGATAGGATTTGATCTTGGCCAGTGCCGCCACGATATCGGCGTTCCCCACCATGAAGCCGATGCGCCAGCCCGGCATGTTGTAGGTCTTGGACAGGGAATAAAACTCCACGGCCACGTCCTTGGCGCCGGGCACCTGGAGGATGGACGGACAGCGGTAGCCGTCGAAGCAGATCTCGGCATAGGCGATATCCGAGATGACAATCAATTCATACTCCCGCGCCATCTCCACCAGCCGGGCGTAGAAATCCAGGTCCACGACCTGAGCCGTGGGATTGGAAGGAAAATTGACCACCAGCACCTTGGGCTTGGGCCACGAATCCCGTACCGCTTTTGAGACACCCTCGAAGAAATCGACCCCCGGACCGATGGGAACGTGGCGGATGTCGGCGCCGGCGATGATGAAACCGTACGGATGAATGGGATAGGCCGGGTTCGGGCACAGCACCAGATCACCGGGGCTGGTGATGGCCACGGCCAGGTGCGCGAGGCCCTCCTTCGAGCCGATGGTCACGATCGCCTCCCGCTCTGGATCGAGATCGACATCGAAACGGCGCTTGTACCAGGCGCAAACGGCCCGACGCAGGCCGAAGATGCCGCGCGACAGCGAATAGCGGTGATTGCGTCCGTCCTGCGCCGCTTCGCACAATTTGTCCACGATATGGCGGGGTGTGGGTTGATCGGGGTTGCCCATGCCGAAATCGATGATGTCCCGGCCCGCATGCCGCAGGTCCATCTTCAGCTTGTTGACGACCGCAAAGACGTAGGGCGGCAAGCGCTTGATTTTCTCGAATTCACGCATGGAACGGGCGACGACTCCTTTGCCTGCCCCCTTGAAGGGAGGAACCGGGAGTGTAGGAACCCCCTTGAGGGGGGTCAAGGAAGCGAGCGGAACCCGAAGGTGGGACTTCACCGGCAGCCCGGCGCCGGTTTACAGGCGCCGAAGCTACGCGGTCTGTTCTTCGGTCTCGGCTTCCTCGATGAAGAGATTGTCCTTGCGCATACGCCGCATCCACAGAAGACAACCGCTGATGAAGACCACGACCGTGATCACCAGATCCACCCAGGAGGAAAGGATCGGCGTATGATCGATGTCCAGCGCATGCGGGCTGATGATCCACATGTAATGTTCGAGGAAGGTGCCGATCAGGATGCTCGACGCCGGGAACAGCATCAGCGCCGGGGAGTGGCGCATGGCCGAGAAGATCAGCATCAAAAACGGCACGAAGGAGTTCAAGAAGAAGAAGGCCCAGAACAGGAACCAGTTGGGCCCGTTCATCATGTTGTCGTAGCGCACCATCTCCTCCGGCAGTTTACCGTACCACATCACCAGATACTGGACGAAGAAGGCATAGGTCCAGATGATCGTCAGCGCCAGCATGATCTGGGCAAGGTAGTTGAACACGTAGTCGTGCACCGGCACCTTGAGTATGTCCATCTTGCGCAACACGAACAGGGCCACGATGAAGAAGGCCAGAAAGGCGCGCATCATGCTCTCAAAGTGATAGGGGCCGTAGATCGGGCTCCACCAGCGCGGGATCTGGGTCATCTCGAAATCCCAGCCGATGATCGTGCCGTAAATGCAATAGACGAAGGGGGCCAGAAGAGCGACATTACGAAAGCGCCGGCGCACGGCCGCATCGGCATCGGGAAACTCCTGCCGTTGCAATTTGACGAAATAGACACAATAGGCCCAGGCACCGATGAACAGAAGAATCTCACGAAGATTGAAGAACACGATGTTGTGCCAGCCGTTCAGGGGCTGCCCGAAGGTCTCGCCGCCCATCCACGGGAAGCTCTTGGCGCCGCTTGCAAGAATGATGAGCAACAGCACGAAGGCGAGAGGAAACAGGGAGGTGGCCGAGGCCATCAGGAAGCGGATCTCGTAGCGCCACTTGCCGTTCACCAGATGCAGCACGGCACACCAGAACACCGCCGCCAGGGGGAGATACAGGGCGAAGAGAAAGTTGTCCATCAACACGGCCCAATTCGCATACGAATTCATGTCCTACTCCTTCCCCTTCTTGCCGATGATATGCGTCATCACCTGGCGCGCGCGCTCTTCCTTCGTTTTCACGGTCATGCGCTTCTCGATGACATTGCGGATAAAGTTCACCACATGCCAGCGCTCGACGGGCGACATGTCGTAGCCGTAGCGCGGCATGATGTAGCTGCCGAACGTGATCGTGCCCCAGATCCAACCATCGGTCAGCCCCTTGACGTAATCCGAACTCAGGTCCGCCGGCTGCAGCTCGAAGACCTTGCCCACGGGCCCGTCCCCCTTGCCGTTCTCGCCGTGGCAGGGAAAGCAATAGATCATGAACAGGGAATGCCCCTTGGCGATGGATTCCCTCGTTGCCGGCACCGGATTGGGGATGTTTTCGGCCGCATCGCGATCCGCCACCTTGGTCCACGGCCCGCCCACCGGGATCGAATTCTTGGGAAACGTATTGATCGGAGGTTCCTGCGGCTTGATCGACGGCTGATTCATGAAGTCACGCGACCATGGCCAGGCCATGACCGCCGCCGGCAGTGCCATCAGACAGAGTAACAGGAGGGCTTTTCTCATCATATCAAATTTCCCTGATTTCCAGCGCCCCGCATTTCTTGAACGCGGAACGTACCTTTTCCTTGTTTTCCGGCAACACCTGCACCTCGATGCCGATCTGATCCTCGCTCACCTTCTGGCTGTAGAACTTCCGCAGGCGTTTGGGCATGCCGGCATAGATCAGGAAGCCGATCAACGTGATCCATACGCCGAAGAGGATCGTGCCCTCGTAGGTGATGACGAGATCGGTGGGGATCGGGATCACCGGCTTGCCGCCCTGGGGTTGCACCGTGAACATGGACTGCGCCGCCGCGGCGACGAAAATGAAGGTGAGGATGGCGCCGGTGATGGCACCGAAGAACGTGAAGCGCTGGATCGGCTGCCGGATCTCGCCCAGGATCTCCTCCACCTCCGGATGCTCGATGGGCGAATAGAGTTCGATGTTCTCGACCGCCAGCTCCTTCAAGTCGAGGATCTTCAGCTCCGCCACCGCCTCGCGGGCCTTGTCGAAGTCCTCGAACAGGGCGAACAGCAACTGCCTTTTCACTCTTCTCATGCCAATTCCTCCTGGGCCCGGATCACCCTCTCCTTCTCGGCGCTCAGATCTTCAATTTTCGCGCGCGAGCTGGCCAGTCGCTGGTGGAAGACCAGTTCCTTCACCTCGTACATCGACACGCTCGGGAACACCTTGCAGAAGATCAGGAACAGCATCGTGAACCAGCCGAAACTCGCGGCCGTCAACGTCATCTGCACGAGCCCCGGCCATACCACGGCCCAGGTCCAGGGCTCGTGGTTGCTGGCCAGCGAGGGGCTGACGATCTGGAAGCGCTCCAGCCACATCCCCAACTGGATCACGATCGAAAGTCCGAACATGGCCCACAGGTTGCGACGGAACTTGGAAAAGGCCATGGCGAACGGCGCCACCGTCGAACACAGCAGCATGCCCCATACCACCGGCCAATAGGGACCGATGAACTTCTGGATCAGCACCTCGTGCTCGTACATGTCGTTGGAATACCAGATGGCCGCATACTCGCTCAGGTTCAGATAGTTCCACACCATGGCGATGGCAAAGGTGAGCTTGGCCAGCTTGTCCATGATGTCCACCGTCATGTAGGCCTCGAACTTGAAAATGTAGCGCAACATCACGAACAGGGTGATGATGGCCGCGCAACCGGAATACAGGGCACCGGCGACGAAGTACGGTGGAAAGGAAGTGATATGCCAGTCGGGCACGATGGACATGGCGAAGTCCGAGGCCACGATCGAATGCACGGAGACGGCCAGCGGCACCAGGAAGCATGCCATCAGAATGTAGGTACGGCGGAAGGCCATCCATTCCCGTGCCCGTCCCATCCAGCCCATGGAAAGTATGGTGTAGAGTTTCTTGCGCCAACCTTTGACGTTGTCGCGGCAGATGGCGAGATCGGGGATCATGCCGATGTACAAAAACAGGGCCGAACTGGAGGCATAGGTGAAGATGGCCGATGCGTCCCACAACAGCGGCGAGCGGAAATTCGGCCAGATCGTGCGTTCATTCGGGTAGGGAAGCACCCAGTACATGTTCCACACCCGTCCCAGATGGATGACCGGAAACAGGGCCGCGGTCAGAATCGAGAACAGGGTCATGGCCTCGGCGAAACGGTAGATCGGCTTGCGCCAGTCGGCCTTGGTCAGGAGCAGGATGGCCGAAAGGAGCGTGCCGGAGTGGCTCATGCCGATCCAGAAGATGAAATTCGAGATGTACAGTTGCCAGAAGTGTGGCCGGTTCATCAGGGCCACGCCCAGACCCTCCTTGTATTGGTAGGCCTCGGCCAGCGCACCGGCCACCACCAGCACGGCACAAACGCCCAGCACGATCCAGAAGGTCCTGCGCGGCGTCTCCAGGCTCGCCAGCACATCCTTGTTGATCTTGGCCCACTCGATATCTTTCATCGTGTCCATTGAGACTCACCCCTCCTCAAGCCCGATCTTGCGCACCCATCCAAAGGTCACGCTTCCGTGTCACGCACGCGTTCCATGTACATGATGCAGGGCTCCACGTTCAGTTCCTCGAAGATGCGATAGCCGCGAATGTCCTCGCTCTTGTCCTGCTCGACGTGATTCAGCTCCACCTGATGCTGGCGCCACAGCTTGGATACCTGGCTTTCGGGATCCTTGAGGTTGCCGAATACGATGGCCTGCGTCGGGCACGTCTGCTGACAGGCGGTCTTGATCACCCCGTCCTCGACGTAATCCGGATGCCCGGCATCCTCGGCCGCGTCCTTGGCGGCACGCTGGCGCTGCACGCAAAAGGTGCATTTCTCCATCACGCCCTTGTCGCGCACCGAAAGGTCGGGGTTGAGCTGCATCTCCAGCGGATGCGGGAGATCCTTCCAGAAGTTGAAATAGTTGAAATAACGCACCTTGTACGGGCAGTTGTTGCCGCAATAGCGCGAACCGACGCAGCGGTTGTAGACCTGCGTGTTCAGCCCGTCCGGCGAATGGTAGGTGGCCACCACCGGGCACACCGGTTCGCAGGGCGCATGGTTGCACTGCTGGCAGAGCATCGGCAGGTAATGGGCTCCGCGCTCCGGGTATTCGCTCCTCTCCTCCTGGTCGACCTCCGGCTTGCCGTCGGGCTCGTCCCAGTAGCGCTCGATGCGCATCCAGTGCATGGCATGGCCGCGGGAGTAGTGCTCTTTGCCGACCACCGGCAGGTTGTTTTCGGCATAGCAGGCCGTGACACAGGCCCCGCAACCGATGCATTTGTTGAGGTCGATAACCATGCCCCACATGTAGGGCTCGTGGTCGTAATAGTCGTCCTTGCGGAACTCCGACCAGTGTTCCAGCATCCGTTTGAGAGCCATGGTCTATGCCTCCTCTTCGGTACGGTTGAATTGCCGGGCCGTCACACTCTTGACGAACTTGCGCCCGGCCTGGGAATCACTGCCGTTCTCGAGCACCAGATCGCCGTGCGCCAAGGTCACGATCGGCCCGCGATCGGCCACCTTGATGACCTTCACATCCGTGGCGTGAGTGGCCAATTCCCCGGTACGGCGATCGAATTTCGGCGCCAGGATGCGGTAAGGATTCACCCCCCGACCCTTGGCATAGCGGCCGTATTCCGTGTGTCCCTGGCCCAGGGGCACGGCCACCGCATCCGGATGAATGCCGGGGAAAACCACGGCCTTGACTTGCAGAGAACCGTGGGCGGACGAAACACGCACCACATCGCCGGTGACGATCCCCAACTCCTTCGCCCGTGACGGATGGATCTCCAGCCACGAGTCCCACACGACCTCGGTCAACTGATCGGGCAATTCCTGCAACCATGGGAGATTCGCATGCCGCCCGTCCCACAGTCCGAGACGCGGGGACGGGATAAGCCTGAAGGGGTACGAGGCGTTCTTTTTCGGTGCCGGCGGCAGTTGCACGCGGCCGACCTTTGGCTTGATCGCCGCGGCCTTGGCCGTTTTCATGCGTACGAAGCCGGCGGAGAAAACCCCCTGCTTGAACGCTTCCCTTTCGGTCTGCCCCGGAACGGTTGGCTTCGGCGGTGACACCAGGGTCTTGCGCATGGCCCACAGGGCATCCTGGACGTAGGCCTCGTAATTTTCCCAGCGTTTGTAGGAATCCCGCAACCCTTTCAGCAGCTTCAGAATGAGGTCGCCGAAGGCGCGCGTCCCGGTGGCGCCGAAGACCGGATTCATGACCGGTTGTTGCAGCCCCAGGTAGCCGTCCTCCGGGGAATAGGCCGGCATGTGGGTGTTCCATTCCTCGAGATAGGAATGCACGGGCAGCACGAGATCCGCGGCCATCGCCGTCTCATCCGGAAACATGGAAAAGACGATGCGATGCCTGGCCTTGGCGAAGGCTTTCTCCGCGCGCATGAATGCCGGCGCCTGATAAAGCGGATTGGTCCCGAACACGACGGCGGTGTCGAAACGCCCCTCGTGCAGGCCGGAGAGGAAGGCGCGCAGCTCCGACCAGCCGCCCATCCGCGGCGTCAGATCCGGAAACGACGGCTTGCCGCGCGGCATCACCGTCCTGCCCACATTGCCCAGGATCACGTTCAGGAGCAGGACGGCCTGCGCCGTCTCCGAACCCGCCTCCACGCCTTCGGCGCTGGCACCGGAAAGCACCAGGCTGGGGCTCGTCGTGGTCAGTTGATGGTGCAGGCGATGAATGCGCTCGATCGGCACATCCGTCACGTTCGCGACGGCGGCGATATCCACGTCCTTGAGTCCGCGCACCACCGCCGCAGGCAGCCGCGAGGCAAAGCGCTTGTCCTCGATCAACAACGAAGCCAGGGCCAGGGCCAGATGGCCCTCGGTGCCGGCGCGTATCGGCACCCAGCGATCGGCGTTGGCGCCGGTGAGAGTCATCTTGGGCTCGACCTGGATCAGCGTGCCGCGAGGCGCCTCACGGAAACGGGCGTATTGGGTGGGAAAGTGAACCGGCGACATCCAGGTGCCGAGAAAATCGGCGCCGAACGAGAGGATCAGGCGCGCCTCTCCGAAATCGAGTTTCGGCATCGCGGCACCGAACATGGCCTCGTTGGCGGCATGTCCGACGGCCGGGGGCAGGGTATCGAACACAAAGAAATTCTTTGCGCCGACGGCATCGAGATAGGCTTGGATGAGGACCCGATGGTGACCGCTGACGGCCCCGTTCAGCCAGGCGAGAGAGGGATTCTTCCGCCCCAGCAGCTTCTTCAGGGTATCCTCGGCCTCATCCCACGAGGTCGCCACCATCTTGCCGCCCTTGCGCTTGAGCGGCCTGGTCAGGCGATCGGGATTGTAGTGCGCGTGCAGGCCGGCCTGGCCCATCGGACATAGGCGGCCGCGGTTGACGGCGGAATCCGGATTGCCCTCGAGCTTGAGCACCCGTCCCTGGCGAATGCGGGCATGGATGCCGCAGCCGGCCGGGCACTGGCGGCAGGTGGAGGCGTAATACATGGCAATGCCCGGACGCACGAAGTCCTGTGGATCGACCTGCGGCTCGACCTTCTCCTTGCGCACCTCGAGATCAACCTCGTTGATGATGTCGGTGTCGCCGCAACCGCTCAGAAGAAGTGCGCTGCCGGCCCCACCGAGGCCCAGGGCCTTCAGGAACGCGCGGCGGCTCAAAGTGTCTCGTTCTGCCATCAATCCCTCCTCAACTCCGGTGGCGCAAGTCCCGTCAAATGTGGCACTGCCAGCAATCATGCGGGGCGTGCACCAGATGCTCCCGCACCTTCTTCGGCAAGCGTTCGGTCATCTTGACGATCTGGGAATGCCGCATGGTCTGCGGGTGTTCGGGATCAAGCACGGCCGGTTGCGGGTACTTGACCTCCATGACCGGCTTGTCGGTCGCCGCCACCGGTATCATCCAGCGCCCGGCCGGCATCGGCCTGCCGATATCCGAATCCCCCTGGAACTGGCGGTGACAACTCAGGCACCAACCCATCGTGAGGGGCCGGATCTTGCGGGCGACAGTGAAGGTTTTGACATCGCCGTGGCACATGCCGCAGACCTGCTGCGTCGGCCGGCCGTCCTGGAAGATGAAACGCTGAATGTGGCGCTTGTGCGTGAAATAGACGAAATCGGGCATATCGTGCACCTTCAGCCAAGGAATCGGCTGCTTGCGCTCCCAATACGAGAAAAGCTTCTTGATGCGGGGCTTGTTGCGCACGGAAGGAATGTGGGCATGGCAACCGATGCATTTGGCCACCGGCGGGATCCCGGCCACCTTGCTGCGACGTGCATAGGTATGGCAATACATGCAGTTGATCTTGAACTTGCCGGCATGGCGGACATGGGGGAACTCGATCGGTTGCGGCGCATCGCTGACGTCATCGGCCCAGGCACCGCCTGCGAGCACGAACATCGCGGCGGTGGTAAGAAAAAACAGCCGCCGGCAGGAAGCGGCGACAGACGACAAGCTGGCTGATTTTCCCATGAAGCATCCCCCCCCAGATCAATGCTTACAATCGAACGTCCACCTGCACCCTCGCGTCGCGGACGCTTCGCGGACGCGAATCCTAGATCGTTTGCACCCGTTTTTACACCCCAAAATAACTAAGGCGATCTCCTGGGCGCGTTTCCGGGCGATGATGGATTGAAAAACAGGCGTTTACGCAGTCGCCGCCAGTGTGCGCAATTCCCGGATCGCGGCGGCATAGTCCGGCTTGCCGTAGACGGCCGAACCGGCGACAAAGGTGTCCGCCCCGGCGCCGGCGACCTCGCGCATGGTTTCGGTGTTCACACCCCCGTCCACTTCCAGACGGGCGTCGCAGCCGGCCTCGTCCAACATGCGCCGGGCCTCGCGAATCTTCTCCGTCACGGCATGAATGTACTTCTGCCCGCCGTAGCCTGGATTGACGCTCATGAGCAACACCAGATCCACACAATGCAGCACGTGTCGGATCGTGGAGACGGGTGTCGCGGGGTTCAGGCTAACCCCGGCCTTCTTGCCCAGGGAACGAATCAATTGCAACGAACGCTCGAGGTGAAAACTCACCTCCTGGTGAATGGTGATGTAATCCGCTCCCGCCTTGGCGAAGGCTTCGATCTGTTTGTCCGGCTCCACGATCATCAGATGCACGTCCAGGATTTTCTCGGTGTGCGGCCGGATGGCCTTGACAATGTTGTCGCCGATGGTGATCGGAGGCACGAAGCGGCCGTCCATCACATCCACATGAACCCAATCGCACCCGCCGCGATCGATGGCCCGGACTTCAGCGCCCAGATCGGCAAAATCGGCGGACAGAATCGAAGGCGCAATGACGACGTCTTTCTTCATGGCCGCTTTATACACCACCGGCGCCCGCCGCGTCCAGTTTTCTGCCCGGGCGAACCCGGATCCCAGTCTCCTTCAAAGCCGAGTACAAACGATGGGGGACGGATAAATGGTTGAAGATCCCCCGATCAAAGATTACGGATCATCGTCCTTTTCATTCCTCGCCCGGACGATGGGATGTTGCGAAAGCCAGGGCCGGAGTGGTTCCGGAAGCGGCCGGACGCCGCGCATCATGGCCGCAAGCTCATGCGGCTCGCAGGCCAGCAACGCTTCAAGTGCAGCCAGAAATTCGCCGTCCGCGGTGGTCAGGGCCGGCTCCAACTGCGAAAGCCAGGCGTCCAGTTCCAACATCCCCTGGCGCTTGAGACGATAGCGCAAGCGGCGCATCGGTTCATCGCCGGCCCGGTCCCGCACTTCCCTTCTCACGCCTTGCGTTTCAGCAACAGGCGTTTGATATGATCGATGGCCTTGGTGGGATTCAACTCCTTGGGACAGGCCTCCATGCAGTTCATGATCTGGTGGCAGCGATAGAGGCGGAAGGAATCCTGCAGCCGATCCAGCCGTTCTCCCGTCGCCTCGTCGCGCGAGTCCTGAAGCCAGCGGTCGGCCTGCAGCAGTACGGCGGGGCCGAGGAAACGATCGCCGTTCCACCACCACGACGGGCACGAGGTCGTGCAGCACGCACACAGGATGCATTCGTACAATCCGTCCAGACGCGCCCTCTCGGCCGGCGATTGCAGACGCTCGTGTTCCGGCGTCGGTGTCCGGGTCATCAGCCACGGCCGGATGCGACGGTATTGATCGAAGAAGTGGCTGGTGTCGACAACCAGGTCGCGGATCACGGGCATGCCTGGAAGCGGCCGCACCTTGATCGGTTGTTTGAGCCCCGCAAGAGAGGTGATGCAGGCCAGGCCGTTGACGCCGTTGATGTTCATGCCGTCGGAACCGCACACGCCCTCGCCGCAGGAACGACGGTAGGTCAGCGTACCGTCCACATGCCACTTGATATGATTCAGGGCGTCGAGCAGTTTCATGCCCGGACGGAGCAGCGGCGCCTCAAAGGATTGCATGCGCGGCGCCTCATCCTTCTCGGGATCATACCGAAAGATCTCGAGGCGGACCGTCTCCTCCGCCATCAGTACACCCGCTCTTTGGGCGGAAACGGCTCCACCGTCATCGGTTGCATGCGCACCGGTTTGTAATCCAGACGCACCTCGCCCTCCTCCAGGTAGGCCAGACTGTGTTTCAGCCATTTCTCGTCATCGCGTTCGGGAAAGTCCTCGTGCGCGTGCGCGCCCCTGGATTCCTTGCGAGCCAGGGCTGAGGCCGCCGTCACCAGGGCGATGGCCATCAGGCTTTCGAGTTCGAGGGCTTCGATGAGTTCCGTGTTGAAGGTCGGGCACCTGTCATCGATCGCCGTGGATTCCAACTCCCTGTGCAGCGCGCGCAATTTCTCGATCCCCTCCTGCATCGAGGCCGCGGTACGATAAACACTGAAATGATCCTGCATCACCGTCTGCATGTCGAGGCGTATCTCGGCGATGCGGCGGACACCCCTTGCGCCTTCCGCCTGCAGCCATCGATCCAACCGCTTCGCCCCCGGTCGCCAGCAGTCCGGATCCAGCGTGGTATGATAGCGATACTCCTGCAACCGCTTCATGACCCGATTGCCACAGGCACGCCCGAAGACAATGATCTCCAACAGGGAATTGCAGCCCAGACGGTTGGCGCCGTGCACCGAAACACAGGCCGCCTCGCCGATGGCATAGAGACCCGGAAACACGGCCTCCTTGTCGCCGCCCCGTGGGCAAACCACCTCACCAAAACGGTTGCTTGGAATGCCGCCCATCGTGTAATGCGCCGTCGGCACGACCGGGATCGGCTCCTTGGTGCAGTCCACGCCGGCAAATCGGAGTGCCAGCTCATGGATGTTCGGCAGGCGCGAAAGGATCAGATCGGCGCCGAGGTGGTCGAGCTTCAAGAGCACGTAATCCTTGTTCGGGCCGCAGCCACGGCCCTCACGGATCTCGCGGGCCATGGCGCGCGAGACGACGTCGCGGCTGGCCAGATCCTTCGCCGTCGGCGCGTAGCGCTCCATGAAACGCTCGCCCTTGGAATTGATCAGATAGCCGCCTTCGCCGCGCACCCCCTCGGTGATGAGCGGCCCGACCCCGGCGATGCCGGTGGGGTGAAACTGGAAGAATTCCATGTCCTCGAGAGGGAGGCCGGCATCCAGCACCAGGGCGCCGCCGTCACCGGTGTTGATATGGGCGTTGGTCGTGGTCTTGAAGATGCGGCCAGCTCCACCGGTGGCCAGAATCACGGCCTTGGCCTGAAACAGGTGGTAGCGACCGTTCGCGATATCCCAGGCCATGAGACCATGGCAACCCTCGTCATCGCAGATCAGGTCAAGGGCGTAGAACTCCTCGTAGAAGTGCGTGCCGGCACGCAGGTTCTGCTGGTACAGCGTGTGCAGGATGGCGTGCCCTGTCCGATCCGCCGCGGCACAGGAACGCTTGGCCAGTCCGCCCTTGCCGAATTCGCGCATCTGACCGCCAAAGGCGCGCTGGTAGATGCGCCCGTTTTCCAGGCGCGTGAAGGGCACGCCGAAATGCTCCAGTTCACGAACCACCAACGGCGCCGCCCTGCACATGTATTCGATGGCGTCCTGGTCGCCCAGATAATCCGAGCCCTTGACCGTATCGTACATATGCCACAGCCAATGGTCGGAAACGACATTGCCCAATGTGGCGTTGATCCCTCCCTGCGCCGCCACGGTGTGGGAACGCGTCGGCAGCACCTTGGAGACAACGGCTACGCGGTAGCGGGCGTCCGCAAGCTGCAGCGCGCAGCGCAGTCCCGCTCCGCCGGCGCCGATGATGAGAACGTCATGGAAGTGATGCTCGACCCTGTCCGTCGAAAGGTAGGACATCTCTCACCAGGCCCAGATCATCGCCAACCACCCGATGCCGGTGGTGAAGGCCAGCGCCATCACGGCGGCAACCAGAGGAATGCGGACGAAGGTCGAGTGGACATAATCCTCGAAAATGACCTTCAGACCCAGGAAGGCGTGCACGAGCAGGGCCGAGACAAGCAGGGTGTGCAGGAGACGAAAGAAAAAATGGTCGACAAGCGCCAGCAGCGACGCCTGATCCACGGCATCGGAGGCGATCCCGAACACCAGTGCGAGCGGCAAGGGCATGAGCAGAATCAACACCACGGCGCTCAACCGCTGCCAGTACCATTCCGTAAGACCGTTTCCGGCGCTGCCGTAGCGGTCGGCTCTCACAGCAGCACCCCGACGGCAAGCACGAGGGCCGCCGCCACGCCGGCGACAAGGACCATACGCGCCGAACTGCGCATCGAACCACGCCCCTCGCCCCAACCCGCATCCAGAAGAAGAAATCGAATGCCGTTGCACAGATGGTAGACAAAGGCCGCGGCGGTCAGCCACAACCACAGGCGTCCGGGAAGCGTGTGCAGGAACTGGCGACCGGCGGCGAAATCCCCGGGCGGGCCGGTCAAGTCGCGCAGCAATTCAAGATAGACGGGAACGAACAACACGAGGATGATGCCACTGGCCCGGTGAGCGAGACTCGCCAGCATCGTCGGGCCCCAGGTGTAGACGCTCAGCCTCGGAGACAGCGGACGCCTGCTCTCGGTCTCGACCCGACCCGGTTTCATGTGCGGGTTATAGCACAAGCTTTCATGCTTGGCCAAATTCCTCGCGCATTGCGGCCACCCGTTGCGGCAATTGTCCGGCGCGGTACCAGCCGCTCTGTTCCCCGGCCCGTGCATGCAGGCCCACGGCCGCCGGCACGGCGATCTCCGGCGCCAGCCCCTGGGCCAGCAGCGCGGCGATCATCCCAGACAGCACATCCCCGGTGCCGGCCGTCGCCAGACGGGGGCTGCCATAGGGGCAAAACCACAGATCCCGCTGCGGTGAAACCACGAGCGTCCCGGCCCCTTTCAAAACCACCCATCCCCCCAGCCTTCGCACGAGAGCGATCGCCGCCCGTGGCCGGTCCTCCTGCACCGCGGCCGCGTTGCAGTCGAGCAGGCGGCCGGCTTCCCCCGGATGCGGCGTGAAGACGGTGACGGCATCGCGCCGTTCGATCCGCCGCCGAAGCACTTCGTCCGCCGCCAGCATATTCAGGGCATCGGCATCGACAACCAACGGCACATCCGTTTCCGCAAGCGCACCCAGCATGGTTTGCTGCTCCCTTCCCCAACCCGGGCCGGCGACCACGGCCTGGGCCCCGCGCCACGGCGCCTCATCCTGTGCATGCACCATCACCTCCAGGCTGGAGGCGGCCACGATGGGATACACATCCCGCGGGCAGGCGATGCTGGCGAGTCCCGCCCCCGCGGCCAGGGCGGCGGATGCCGCCAACCTCGGGGCGCCGGTGTAGCCCCGGCTGCCGCCGAACACCCATACGTGACCGCAGTCACCCTTGTGCGTATTGCGCTCCCGGGGCGGGAGGCCGGTGGCGATGCGGGCCTCACTCAGCACCTCCGCCCGGCGCACGCCCCGGGGATCCGCTTCCTTCAGTCCGGCCTCGACATCGATGCCGATCCCGGCAACCGGCAGCATGCGGCCGGCATGATCCCAACCCTCGTGCAGCCAATGCCCCCATTTCGTGGCTGCAATCGGCAGGGTGAAATCGGCCCTCACGGCCGCCCCCAGGATGCGACCGTTGTCGCTGTCGATACCGCTGGCGATGTCCACGGCCAGAACCGGACGATCGCTGGCATTGATGCGGGCCACCGCCTCCCCGAACCAGCCTTCGACCGGTCGCGCAAGCCCCGTGCCGAAAATGGCATCCACGACCAACCGTGCCCGCTTGAGCCAACGATCCAGGCAGTTCGCCTCCTCCGGCCCCGCGGCCCTGCGCATCTTGACACCGGCCTCGCCGGCCAGTTGTGCCTGCCTTGCGGCGTCACCACGCAGGGAATCGAGCGGGACGAGCCCGACGACCGTGACATCCGCCTTTCTCGCAACCAGGAACCGGGCAGCGGCATAGCCGTCGCCGCCGTTGTTTCCGGGACCGGCGACGATCACGATGCGGCCGGCATCCGGCGAACAATCGGACGCCGCCTGTGCCACGGCACGGCCGGCCCGCTCCATCAGTGTCTCGCCGCTCGTTCCGGCGGCGATGGTCGCGGCGTCGGCGGCCCGCATCTGTGCGGCGGTAAGGATCAGTGCCATGATTTCACCTCCGTCACGGCAAAGGCCATGGCCACACCGTCGTCGTCGGACAGCGAAACGTGCGCGCGTACGATCCCCAGACGTCGGGCTGCCGCTTCGGCACCGGCGTGCAACACCACCTCCGGACGCCCGCTCGGGCCATGGATGGTCTCGATGTGGTGGGGAGCCACGCCCTGCCGGAAGCCGGTGCCCAGGGCCTTGGCGACGGCTTCCTTGGCCGCAAACAACATGGCCAGGCGACGGGCGAAATGGCCTTTCCCCTTCGCCTGCCGAATTTCCCGGGGCGTGTAGATCCTGGAGACGAAGCGCTCCCCGAAACGCTCCAGACTTGATTCGATACGGGCGATGCGGATCCGATCCACACCGATGCCATGGATGGCCATCAGCCCCCTCCGCGGCGCATCCGCGCCTTGAAATCCATCACCGCCTGCCTCAGACCCTTGAAGATTGCATCGGCGATGATGGCATGGCCGATGTTCAGTCCCTCGATCTCCGGAATGGCCACGATCGCCTCCATATTGTTCAGGGTCAGGCCATGTCCGGCATGGACCGTGAGACCGAGTTCCCGGGCCAGGCACGCGGCAGCGATGATCCGCTCCAGCTCCCGTGACCGCTCCCGCCCCTCGCGATTGGCATAATGCCCGGTGTGCAGCTCCACCACCGGCGCACCGATGGCATGGGAGGCCTTGACCTGTTCCGTGACCGGGTCGATGAACATGGACACACGCACCCCGGCATCCGCAAGCCGCGCGACCACGCTTTCCAAACGCACCCGATGGGTCACCACATCCAGTCCGCCCTCGGTGGTCAGCTCCTCGCGCCTTTCCGGCACCAGGCAACAGGCCGCAGGCCGAAGCTCGCAACAGATGGCCACCATTTCGTTGGTGGCGGCCATCTCCATGTTGAGATGCAATCCCGGTATCGCCGCCAGGCGGCGCATGTCCGCATCCTGGATATGCCGGCGGTCTTCCCGCAGATGCGCCGTGATCCCGTCCGCCCCGGCCTCGAGGCACAGAGGCACGGCATGCACGGGATCGGGATATTCCGTTCTCCTCGCTTGGCGCAGGGTTGCGATATGGTCGATATTCACGCCCAAGTGCATGCATCAGCCCTCCATCCGCATCCCGAATCTCCCGGATTCCTCCGTATTCACCAGCAGCGGTTTCAGGCCGTGGCGACGCAACACACCCTGAAGCATACACCGCCATAGTGTTCGATCACGGGACGACAAGGATACCCCCGGATCCTCCATAAGGCCATGAATCCGGCGCAGGAATTCCGGAGCAAGGGGGGTCCCCCCTGAGGCACAGCCCCGACAGCAGAGTTCCCCCGCTTGCCAGATCCAGCCGCCCTCTCCGTGCCTGCCGCAACGCCAGCAATGATCCAGCGATCCCAGCCAACCCTCTTCATTCAACATATGCCACGATGCCGCCAGCAGACCGGATGCGGAGGATCGGGCCGCAAGCAGGGAAAAGGCCCGGACCAACACGGTAAACCGGTGCGGATCACCTTCATGAAACAGGCGCTCGGCCAGGGCATTGAGCTGCAACCCTTCCAACATCCGGGCCTCATTCACCATGGCTTCGCCGCGTTCAACATCCGTCAGATTCCCCATACCTCGGCGGCTCGGACGCCATGCCAGTCTGAGGGCATGCAAGGGCGCAAGGGCGGCACGGAAGGGGCTGGAGGGCCGGCGGGCACCACGAGCCATCAGCGACAGCTTGCCGTGTTCCGCGGTCAGGACATGGACGATCAACGAGGTCTCGGCATAGGGGATCCGGCGCAGGAGCAGCGCCGCATCGGACTTCTCCGCCATCAGGCCTTCAACCCCAATTCGGCCAGGCGGGTTGGGCGATCGAACCAATCGGGATCGACCTTGACCCACAATTTCAGATGAACGCGGCAATCGAAGAGCGTCTCCAGGCCATGGCGCGCCCTCATGCCGATGTGCTTGATGCGCTCGCCGGCATGTCCGATCAGCATCGGCTTGTGGCGTGCACTTGCGACCAGAATCACGGCTTCAATATCCATCCCCGATTTCGACTCAAGAAAGGACTCGATCTCCACCGCGGTCTGAAACGGGATCTCCTGCTGCATGGCCAGAAATACCTGTTCGCGCACATACTCCGCCGCCAACGCCCGTTGGCTCTGATCGGTGTACCAATCGGGATCGTAGAGGGGTGGGCGCATCGGCAGATGCCGGCTCAACTCGTCCACGAGCACATCCACCTGCACGCCCCTTTTGGCGGAGACGGGAACCCAGGCCGCCGCGCCGGGATCGAGTTCCTGCATTTCCTTCAGCCGCGGCAGCAGCCTCGCCTTGTCGATTCGGTCCACTTTGTTCAATACATGCACGCGTGGCCTGTCCTGCGAGCCGGTGGCGAAGCGGACAATCAGGTCACGGACTCTCGCATCCAGCGGCCTGCTCGCATCCTGCATGATGGCCAGTACGTCCGCCTCCGCAGCGGCGGCCATGGCCGCACGCAGCATGTGGCGGTCCAACAGTCTCCTGCCCTTGTGAATGCCCGGCGTGTCGACGAACACGATCTGGCGCCGTGCGTCGGTGTGGATCCCAAGAATGCGCTGACGGGTCGTCTGCGGCTTGGGGGTGACGATCGCCACCTTGGTACCGATGATGCGGTTGAGCAACGTCGATTTGCCGACGTTCGGGGGGCCGAGCAAGGCCACGATCCCGCAGCGAAAGCGCCGATCGCGCGCAACCTCCCTCCCCGGTTTTGTCATGGAATCGTGGATGGATGGCAAAGGATCGGTGATTCGTGATGGGTCATCGTAGGAGGCAAACAGCCACCTGCCGCCGGCCGGGGCCTTGCGGTCGTGGAACGACCTGCAGCGATGGATCCATGGCTCCTTCCTGAACCCTGTCCCCCGACGCCCGATCCCTGGGACCCTCAACCCTCATTCTCTTCCGCCATGTTTTCTTGCCGCCCGTTCTCTCTCCAGGGCGCGTTTGAAACGTTCGCGACGGTTTTTGTTCCCCTCCTCGATGTTCTTCCGGATCTTGGTGAACCATTTCTGCAACCACTTGCGGGAATCCGAGCGATCTTCCTCGACGGCCTTGATCTTCTCCCGGATCCTGTCGCTTCCCCGTACCGTGGTCATCTCCAGTTTTTTCGCTCCCGGCCTTCCCCCAAGCCTGAAACCCGACCGCCGCTGCTCCACGGCCCGGATCTTTGCGCGCAGACGCTCGGCACGCGCTTTTCTCGCCGCTTCTTCCGGCGTGAGCGGCGAAGCGGCTGCCGGCGAGGAAGGCTCTTCCCCGACGTCGGCCCCGATCCCGTGTTGCGGCAGCAGCAAAAGCAGGACGCCCGCGAGCGTGAGACGAAACCATTGTTGCTTCTCCATCATCCCCCTCCTTGAATCATCCGTCGAAGATATCATAACGTATGGGTCCGCAATCCGCCCCCAATATTACCATCTCCACGCCCTGCATCCCCCACCGGAGCAACGGCGGGCCAGCCCGGATTTTTCATGATGACCATGCGTCGGGATGGAAGTTCCGAGGATCGAGGAGCGAGGGCCGAGGACTGAGGGGCCGAGGTGAATGGTGAATGGTGGATTTCCCGATTACCAATCAC
>CAZHOU010000008.1:0-21549 GCA_964534165.1 uncultured Zetaproteobacteria bacterium | reverse complement strand
GGGGCGGGGGGGGAGGGGGTGAGCTGCGGGGTGTAGTGCGGCGGTGACATATGGATGGGGCGAGGGATCGTGGTGGCGGAAGCTGCCGAGGACACGGGGACGGATGCGAAGGGCCGGTTCGCCGTGAGCGACGCGCGGGGGGGGACAGACACGGTCGAATTCGGGCAGGAAAGCCTGGGTGGGGCGACGAAAAGCGTGAACGTGAAAGCGGGTGGAACCCTGGATGTGGCGGTGTCGATGCGGCATGAGTAGGACAAGAGCCTTTCTACATCGATTGGAGATGCTTCATCCCGGCACCGCTGCAAGGAAAACGATCACGAGGGCGCTGCAACGGTACACGGTGCCGTTGCTGGCGCTCTTCCTGCTTCTGTTCACCACCCCGGCGCTGGCGCAGCAGACGGGCGGTGACTACCGCACCTTCTTCGGGCTCGATTCCCGCTTGACCATCTGGCTCATCGCCGAGTTGCACCTGATGTTCGGAGCCTTCGTTCTCGGCGTGCCCATTTTCGCCGTCATCATCGAGATCGTCGGCGTTCGGAGCGGCGATCCAAGATACGACAGACTGGCTTACGAATTCACACGCCTTCTGACCGGCGCCTATGCCTTCACGGCCCTGCTCGGCGGCTTGTTCGCCTTTGCCCTTTTCAGCCTCTATCCGACCTTCATGGACTACATGACAGGGGTCTTTCACGACACGATGTTCATCTACGGACTGCTCTTCTTCGTCGAGTCCACGACCCTGTATTTGTATTACTACTTGTGGGAATCCATGCGCGGGCACAAGGGCTGGCACATCTTCCTCGGCGTGCTGCTCAATGTCTGGGGGACGATCCTGATGATGGTGGCCAACTCCTGGACCACCTTCATGATGTCACCGGTCGGCATCGATCCGAAGACGGGCGATTTCATCGGCACCCTCTGGCAGGCGACGTTCAATCCCCTGTGGTTCCCGCTCAGCCTGCACCGCATTCTGGGCAACATCGCTTTCGGTGGCTTCATCTGCGGCGCCTATGCGGCCATCAAGTTTCTGGGCGCGAAGACAGCGGCGGAGAAGGCGCATTACGACTGGATGGGATACGTCGGCAATTTTGTCGCCGTCTGCGGCCTGATTCCCATCCCCTTCGCCGGCTATTACCTGGGGCGGGAGGTGTACAGTACCAGCGCCGTCATGGGCAACAACATGATGGGTGGCGCCTTTTCCTGGACCTTCATCATCCAGGCCATCCTGATCGGCGGCATCTTCGTCGCCTCCAATTACTACTTGTGGATCGGCATGCAGCGCATTCCCGGCGCCGAGCGCTACATCCGTTACATCAAGTACCTTGGCATCACGATCATGACCGCTTTCGCCGTATGGCTGACGCCGCACAACCTGCCGCTGTCGGCGGAGGAGCAAATGATGGTCGGTGGCCAGTACCATCCGACGTTGAAGTTCCTCGGTCTGATGTCGGGCAAGAATGCGGTCATCAACCTCATCATCCTGGCCACATTCCTGAGTTTCCTGCTCTACCGTCGTGCAAACAAGGGCGATGGCGTCCCCATCTCCAGGCAGGGGATCGGTGCCAAGCTCGTGCTGGGAGTGGTTGCCTCCCTGTGTCTTTTCATCCTTGGCCACTACGCCTACACACTCCTGCATCTGGATCCGGCGAGCATGGACCTGGCACCGGCGAAGGCGAAATATTTCATGCTTCCGGCCCTGGTGTTGCTCGCCCAGGCGGCGTTTCTGCTCGCAACACTCGCGCTCACCTTCCTCGACCGCGGCAAGCTTGCGCAACTCCTGTATCTGGGTGTGACCGTCCTCTCCACCGTCTTCGTTCTCGGGCTCTACGGCTACAGGATCATGGCCGTCGCCAGTCCGTTTCTGCGCAACATCGCCCTGACGCAATGGATGATCCTGATGACCGCCCTGCTGTATGTGGCCACGATCGACATCTTCCTTTTCCGCCGCGCCCCGATACGGGGTCCGCTCAAATGGGGGCAGGTGCCGGCCTACTCCCAGTACGTGTTGATCTTTCTCTGCATCTGGATCGTGCAATTGATCGGCCTGATGGGCTTCGTGCGCTCGGGGCTGCGCGAGGACTGGCACATCTATGCCGTCATGAAGGACACCTCCCCCGATGCCTGGACGCCGGACAATTTCCTGATGGCCAAGATGGTCAGCATCTGCGTGGTGCTTTTTCTGGGTGCCGTTTCCTTCCTCTTCTGGCTTGGCGAGCGCGGCGGCGGAAGGACGACCGCGGCGGAGCCCGCGCATGAGGAGTGAGAATCCATACGTACGCGTCTCGCGGCTGGCCGCGATCGTGCACGGCTCGTTTGCCAAGGCCGTCGTGTTCACCCTTTCGGTTTGCGGCGCCTACATCTATGTCGCCTACGTCGTCACCCAGATCTCGGGCGGGGCGAAGTCGGCCGTCACCGCGGCCACCGGCATCAATCCGGCGGTGGGCGAGGCGCTTTTCTGGGGCAAGGGCAAGTGCTGGACCTGCCACAGCGTCGGCAAGCGCGGCAGCGCCATCCGCGGTCCCAACCAGGCTGGCATCGGCTTCCGCGCCATCGCCCGCGCCAAGGAGCGTGCGGCCCAGACTGGCAAGCCGTACACCGCCTCGGATTACCTGGTGGAAAGCCATTTCAATCCCGGGGCCTACGTTGTCAAGGGCTACAAGAACGAGATGCCGTTCGTTTGGAAGCCGCCCATTGGTCTCAAGCCGGACGAAATCCTGGCCATCGACAGCTACTTCCAATCCCTGGGTGGCACCGTGGACGTCGCGGCACTGAAAAACAGCCGCTTCTATGCCGCCCTGAAGCGGGCGGCGGCCAAGCAGAGGCAAGGGGGCGGGGCGGCTGCCTGGAAGCCCCTTCTTGTCGGCGATCCCCAGCGTGGCCGGGCGCTGTTCTTGGATACCCACGGCAAGGTGGTGTGCATCAAGTGCCATACGGTGGGCAAACAGGGCGGTCATGTGGGTCCGGAGCTGACGCATGTGGCCGCCACCCGCGATGCACGCTACATCGCCGAATCCATCCTCGAGCCGAGCAAGGTCATCGCCTCGGGTTTCGAAACCTATCTCGTGGTGACCAGGCGGATGCAGTTCATCGCCGGTGTCAAAAAGAAGGAAGGCCCCGATTACGTGGATCTCGTGGATCCGAAGGGGGTTACGCACCATATCCGCAAGTCGGAGATCCGCCGCATGGCGGCACAGAAAACCTCGACCATGCCGGGAAACTTTCGAGACGTGTTGAGCGTGCGCGAATTCCAGGATCTGTTGGCCTTTGTGCTGACACTGAAATGAGGAGGAAGGAGTGAGCGAGCCGCGGAGCAAAAATCTGTTTCTGTGGACGGTTGCCATCCTTCTGGGAGCCTGGCTCCTCATCCGCATCATCATTCCCTATGCATCGATGTGGATCGTCGGCAGTCCGCAGCCGTTGTATGTGCCGACGACGCTGGCGGTGATGTATTTCTCCGTCGTCGGCCTGGGACTGGCCATCCACATCACCATCAGCCGCGAGAACATCGAAACCTTCATGGCTCCGACCCGGCAATTCCTGCGCGGTTACGACGGCGGTTGGCGCCGCGGCGCCCGCCTTCTTCTCCTCTCGCTGATGCCTTTCCTCGGCGCTTGGGGCCTGTATTCTCTTGCAGTCACGAAGGTGCGGACGCCGACGGGGTTGCGCATCCAGCATCCGACCATTCCTGGCCGCTTTGAGAATCTGGTCAATCCTTACCGCAATCCCGATGCGGCCATGGTGCGGGCGTACATCCGCAAGGCGGGTCTAGGGAACATGCCGCTTGAGGAGGCGAAGGTGCGGCTTGAGCGGGAGATCCTGCAGGAGGGGCGCGCCCTGTACCAGATGAACTGCCGCCCGTGTCACGGTTCCAAGGCCGACGGCAACGGGCCGATGGCGGCCGGCTTCCGCCTGCGGCCGATCAATTTTTCCGATCCCGGCACGCTGGCCACGGTGGTGGAATCCTATGCCTTCTGGCGGGTCAAGGAGGGCGGTCGCGGTCTGCCGACCGAATCGACGCCATGGAACTCGGTGATGCCGACCTGGAAATTCGAGCTGAGCGTCGCCCAGATCTGGAAGATCATTCTGGCGGAATACGATACGGCCGGCGTGGAACCGCGCGTGCCGGAGAAACTGCAATGAAACACCATGCATGGGGTCAGGTCGTGGAAAAATGGGAATGGTTTCACTTTTTCCGGTTTCCGGCTTCGCCGTGGAAGAAAGCAAACTGTCCCCATTTTTTCGTTCAAGAACTGATCCCCCTGATTTCGATCGGGCTTCTCCTGGCCGCTTTCGGTGGCGAACTGGATGTCAGTCACGGGCCGACGCAGGCCGATGAGAAACCGACGCAGCAGGTCACCGCCACCCCCGAGGTACTGCGTCGGGGCAAGGCCGTTTACGAGCGTTACTGCTGGCCCTGCCACGGACTGGATGGGGCCGGCGACGGTCCCGTGGCCGACACCTTGAATCCACGACCGCGGGATTTCACACAAGCCCATTTCAAACTGCGCTCCACCGGTTTCGGAGAGCTGCCCACGGATGCGGATTTGTTCCGCACCATCAGCCGCGGCATTCCCGGCACCGCCATGCCGTCGTGGAGGCATCGCCTGTCGGAGGACGAGCGCTGGGCGGTGTTGCATTACATCAAGGCCTTTTCACCGAAATTCAAGGGCGCGCATCCTCAACCCGTGCACATCGGCAAGGAGCCACCGCAAACCCCGGAGAGCATCGCTCGCGGCAAGGCCTTGTTTCACGGCAAGGGGGAGTGTGTGAACTGCCATGGAAAAAACGGACGCGGCAACGGTGAATTCGTTCAGGTGGGGGGCATCCTGGAGGATGCGCGCGGCGATCCGGTCTTTCCCCGCAATCTCACCGCGCCCTGGCGCTACAAGGGCGGCTTCACGGTCAGGCAGATCGCTCAGCGTCTGGCCACCGGTCTTGATGGCACGCCGATGAGCCCGCCGATGGCACCGCTCGACGAACTCACCGAGCGGGAACGGTGGGATCTGGCGCATTACGTGCATTCCCTGCAACGACCGAAACAGGGTCGCGGGCAGGCGGTCATCCGGGCGGCCAGGGTCAAGGGGGAACTGCCGCTCGATCCGCGGGCGCGTATCTGGAAAAGCGTGCCCGAGGTGGATGTGGAGATGACGGGGCAGGTGCATGTCGCTCCCCGAAACGAGAATCCAACCGTGGACCTCGTGCGCGTCAAGGCCCTGTACAACGCCAGGGAATTGGCCCTGTGGCTGCAGTGGGACGACCGCATCGAAAACAGTAATTACGAGCCAAGCCCAAAGAAGGAGGCGATGCGGGCGGCCCATTTCGACGGCCGCACCTACCCCGTCCTTTATCCCGCTTCCGAGCGCCTGGATGGGTTGCCGGACGGGATCATGCTGCAGTGGCCGGTTCACGTGTCTGGTACCCCGGTGTTGCCGCACATGGTGCAGGGCGATGCCACGCATCCGGTGTATCTGTGGCACTGGCGAGCGGATTGGCAGGGGGATGACGCCGACCATGCCGTGCACGAGGAGAACGTCGCCGGTTACAGGAAGCCGCCGCGGCCGCAGCCGCCGGCCGCCTGGCAGGCCAGGGCCAGGGGGACGTTCGAGGATGGACGCTGGAGCGTGGTCATCAAGCGCGCCCTGCATACGAAGGATGCCGAAGACGTGCAATTCCGGACCGGAACACTGATCCCCGTGGCCGTGAACGTATGGGATGGAGCCAACGAGGAATTCGGTCTGCGGCGCACGATCTCGTCGTGGTATTTCCTTTTGCTGCAGGAGCCACCGACCCTTGCCGTCTATGCCATGCCGGTGCTTGGTTTCAGTTTGATATTGGTTCTGGAGTTTTGGGCCGTACGGCGGGTTCGGAAGCGATCTTCGCCGGCGGTGACAAAAGAAGAGGGGGGTGGAAAGGATGACTGAGAAAGGATCGGAAAGGGCGCCGTCCCGGGCGCCGGCGAACGGAGGTGGAGACACACCCCGGTGGACCGAGGCTGCCGCTCGCCGGCTGCTCAGGGTACCCGAAGGCTTCATGCGCACGGCCAGCCGCGGCCTCGTGGAGACCTACGCGCGCGAGCATGGATTGAAGGAAATCACACCCGCGGTCTACGAGCAGGCTCTGGGCGGGGTCATGCGCAGGATGGGCGCCATGTTCGGGATGGCGAAGGCGGCGTCGGATGTCCGCGCCTGCCCCTTCGAGACCGGGGGCGATCAGTCCTGCCCCGTCCAGGAGACCGGGGCGGATGCATCCGGGCAGGAAGAGGAAGATGGCGGCCGCAAGCTCTTCTGGACCGAGGAGGGAAAGGCCCGGCTTCGGGATGTGCCGCCGGGATTCATGCGTGACCTGACCCGCAAACGCGTGGAGGCGTTCGCCCGCCGCGAGGGTGTGGCGCGGATCGACAACGCCTTGATCGATGCTAAATACAGGGAATGGGGAGAAGGCTCGGCGAAACAGTGCGCGCAGATGGAATGGCAGCCGCAGGTGTGGGAGCGAGTCCAGCGAATACCCGATTTCGTCCGCGGCATGGTGATCCGGGAGGTTGAGCGCTGCGCGCGTGAGATCGGCACAAAGATCGTCGGGCAGGAAGCTCTTGATCGCGCCAGCCAAACATGGGAGAGCGAGGGCACATTCCACTCCGAGATGTTTCCCGAGCAGTACAAGAAATGATTGCGCATACAATGCCTCGTAGGCATGTCGCGGTTGTCGGCGGCGGCATCTCCGGGCTCGCCGCCGCCTTCTGGCTGCGCCAGGAAGGATGCAAGGTGAGCCTGCTCGAGAGCACCGGGCGCACCGGCGGCCTCATTCGCAGTGAGCGATACCGCGGGTATTTGATCGATCACGCGGCGCATTGTCTGGTGAATTTCCTGCCGCAGGTGAACCATCTCATCGAGACCGTGGGACTTGCCGAAGAGCGGATGATCGGTCCATCCGGAGAGACGCGCTACATGCTCAAGGATGGCCGACCGCAGGCGGTGCCGCTCTCCTTGCACTCCATGCTTACTTCCTCCTTCTGGTCATGGAGCGCCAAATTCCGCTTGGCCGTCGAACCCTTCATTCCTCCGGCGAGGGCAGGGGTCGAAGAGACTGTGGCGGATTTTGTCCGCCGCCGCTTCGGTCGGGAATGGCTGGAGCAGGCCGTGGAGCCGCTCGTGGCGGGAATGCTGGCCGGGGATCCGCATCGGGCCTGCGTGCAGAGCGTTATGCCGAAGCTCTACGAAATGGAACAGCGCTACGGCAGCATCATCCGGGGAATGCTGGCAAGCCGGGTGCGCGGTTCCCGCTCACGTTATCCGCGACAACTGTTGACCTTCACCCATGGCATGGAGTCGCTTCCGGCTGCCATAGCCCGTTGCCTCGGCGATGCCGTGAGAACCGGTGTCCGGGTGGAAGCCGTGGAGCGCTGCGGCCGGCAGTGGTCGCTTGCGCTGGCCAGTGGCCGGGGCATGGAGGAGATCAGGACCGACGCCGTTGTGATCGCCACCCCGGCGGCGGCCGCCGCACGCCTTTTGGCGCCGCTGTCCAGGGTATTGGCGGCGCAATTGCGCGGAATCCCCTATGCGCCCCTGGCTGTGGTGGCCATGGGCTTTCAAGCCAGCACCGTCCGCCGGCCCGCGGACGGAATGGGCTGCCTGATTCCGGAGCGTGAAAAGAAAAGGATTCTGGGTGTCTTCTGGGGCTCTGCCCCTTTGGCCGTCCGTGCACCTGCGGGACGCGTCCTTCTGAGCTGTTATGTCGGTGGCCTGCGCCATCCGGAACTGCTGGAGATGGACGATGAAGATCTGTCCGCTCTGGTGATGCATGATTTACGGGGCATTCTGGGCCTTCATGGCGAGGCTGAGTTCGTGCGCGTGATCCGGCATGGAGCCGGCCTGCCCCAGTATCACCTCGGTCATCGGCAGCGTCTGGCCACGATCGCAGCGCAATTGCGTCTGCTTCCAGGTCTGTATTTGTGCGGCAATTATCTCGATGGAGTTTCGGTCCGCGACCGAATCGACGCCAGCAGAAAACTGGTCACGCGCATGGGTCGGGAATTGTCCAGCCAGGACCGGTCGCCACGAGCACGCATGCCATGGCGGCCGGATGAGGGGATTGCACCTGCAAAACTGCACGCGGGCATGCGAAGGGGTTCGTAATGGCGGAATGGGAGGAACGCCGGTTCGACGATTTCGTTGTGCGCATCGATCGCACACTGTGCGTCGGGTTCGGCGATTGCATCGAAGAAGGCGGCGGCGCCTTTGCCTTGGACGAGGAGGGGTTGGTTGTGTTTCTGCACCCGGAACATGCCGACCGCGAGGCGCTGGTCCGCGCCTGCGAGTCCTGCCCGGTGGATGCGCTGTCGTACGTGGAATACAAGGAGGCTGAAGATGTATCGGGAACTTCTTCTACCGGTTGACAATTCACGTTATTCCGATTGGGCCGTAGACAGGGCCATCGAGATATGCGGCCAAAGCGGCGGCCGCATCACCGGCAATCACGTCTATGCCGCGCGCCTGCATGACGTGCGGTTCCGTCAATTGGAGACGGGCTTGCCGGCCCAGTTCCAGTCGTCCGAGGAACTGAAACATCAACGCAAGGTGCACGACAAGCTCATCGAGAAGGGGCTGCAACTCATTTCCGATTCCTTTCTCGACAAGTTGGAGCAGCGCTGCCTCCATTCCGGCGTCGCCTTCCGACGGCAACTCCTGGAAGGCATCCATTACGAAGAGATCGCCAAAGAGGCCAATCAGGGGGGCGGCAGGTTGCCGAGCCTGATCGGATTCGATGCCGATGCCGCGGCCAATTACGATGGCAGTGAGCGCAGGCGGGAGGATGTCGGGCTGGACGGGCATGGGCGAATCGAAGTGGGGGAGGAAGAAGAGGAAAAATTGGCCGGATCCTCCGGCCGGGAGTACGACCTGGTGATCATGGGGGCGCACGGAATCGGCCGGCAGCCGTTGTCGCGTTTGGGAGGAGTCGCCGCTCGTGCCGTGCGGGACATCGAGAAGGATGTCATGGTCATTCGCAGCGACGAACCGCTGGCAGGGGGACGTTTCATGGTTTGCGTCGACGGTTCGGCCTACAGTTACCGCGCCCTGCATACGGCTCTGACGCTGGCCGCGGCGCATGCGGCCGATTTGTTCGTGTGCAGCGCCTTTGACGTCGAATATCACCATGCGGTGTTCGGCAATATCAGGGATGTCCTGTCCGAACGCGCGGCCAAGGTGTTCAAGTTCGAGGAACAGGAGGAGTTGCACAACAACATCATCGACAAGGGCTTGCTCAGGTTGTGCCAGGCCCATATCAAGCGAGCGCGGGTGATGGCCAGGGAATTCCCCCAGGTCAAGATGAAGACACAGATTCTGATCGGCAAGCCCTTTCAGGTCATCATGCAATGGCTCGAAGAGGTCGAACCCACACTTCTGATCTGCGGCCGCCACGGTGCCCATCGCATCGACGGCACGAAGATGGGCTCCCAGGCGGAGAACCTGTTGCAAATGGCGCCCTGCAATATGCTGCTGACCGGTGTCACCGGTGTTTGTCCCGAGGATATTCCCTGGATCGAGGAAGACGGGGAAAAATCTCTGCCATGGGCTCCCGATGCGGAAGTTCGCATCCAGCGTGTGCCGCCCTTCGCGCAGGGAATCGCGCGTCGCGCCGTCGAGGAGTACGTCAGCGACCACGGGGCTGCAATGGTCACCAATCGCTGGCTGGACGAGGCCATCGGCAAATTGTTGCCGACACACATGCAGTTGCTCATGGGACTCGGCGGTGCCGAGGAGATGGCGCGCGCCGAGATCAAGGCCGAGGCCCAGATGGCAAAGACTGTGGTGATGGGCAGCGAGGCGGATGCGGAGATCGCCGGCGCAAGCGTGGAGGTCACCTGCCCCATCACCGGGCAGATCCAAACCCGGGAACGCACCGCCGCCGATTCCCCCGTATGGACCCGTGAAGCCTTCGATCGCTTGCAAGCGGTACCTCTGATCGCCAGGCCGCTGGCACGCAACACGGTTGAACGTTTTGCCCGGGTACACGGCCTGTGGCGAATCACCACTGCCGTCATGGACGAGAACAAGCAGGCCATGATGGAGGCGGATGAATTCGACGCCGAGACCATGATGGGGATGTTCCGTGAGTTGCGTGCACGCCAGATCCAGGCGGAGGCCGAGGGCGGTGAGGTGATGACACCGGAGATGCGCCGCTTTGTCGAGGAGGCCAAAGCCGCGGGAATCGTCCGCTGCCCCATCCGGGATCTCGAGGAGCAGGCATCCTGCCCGGTGAATCACAAGACCGCATCTCCACAGGAGGCCGAGGCGGCGGTGAGAAAGCTGCTGGGTGAATCAATCGACAAAGACTGAGAAAGGGCCGGGGCTCGATGGGGGTGATGGCTGCTCGTTGCTTGTGGTCGGGAGACGGCACCGATCCTTCGTAATCGTGGAAAAGGTGGATGAAACCGTGGCCTTGTAAGGTTCGGCGAACCGTGCCGACTCTTCGATGTCACCGGGTTTCAGCCGATGCCGAAGTTCGGTGTGTTGCACGCATTCACAGGAGGAAAAGAGCATGAGAAGAAAAATGTCAAAAACGACGTGGGCGGTCGGGCTGATCGTGACTGCAATGCTGGCAGGCCTGCCTGTCGGTGCCCGGGCCGGATCGGACCTGGCGGTACAGGTCAGGGCCTCGGGCTCGGTGTCCGATGTCATCGGCAAGCTCAAGTCCATGGTGCACAAGAACGGCATGATGGTCATGGGGGAGTTGCATCAGGGCAAGGTGATGTCGATGGTCGGACTGGACATCGCCTCCGAGAGCATCTTTGTCGGTAATGCCAATGTCGGCAAGAAGCTGTTTTCGGCCAACCCCGGGGCCGGCATCGCCGTGCCGGTGCGCATCAATGTCTACCGCGGCGCGGATGGCATCACCCGGGTTTCCTATGTGCCGCCGTCGCGCGTCCTCTCCGTCTATCGCAATCCCAAGATCAACAAGGTGGCGGGGATGCTCGATGCCAAGCTGGCCAAGATGACCGGCATGCTGGCTCAATAAATGCCGGTTCCGGGAAGCCACCACCTTCTCCTCGAGGATGGCCGGCGTTTACGCCGACTTGAGGAGACGATGTTGAGCTTGGTCGTTCTGGCAGCCGCGGGGGTGTTCCCCAACATCTTCGTGGCTGCCCAGGCGGGACTCGCCGACATGAAAGATCTTGCGTTGTGGCTTCTCCTGCCCGCCATCGCCGTCTTGGTGGCCACCCTCCTGCTGGCGCATCTACGTGGCCACGGACGCCTCTTGAACCGCGTGCTCGCCGGGGCGGGCGCGGGCCTTGCGGCCACGGTGGGGTTGGAGGTCGTGCGCATCACGAGTTTTCACCTGGGAGGCATGCCCGGGGATCTTCCCCGTCTGATGGGGGTATTGCTCACCGACAGCTTCATGCAAGGCCCGTCACCGACCTCGGATTTCCTCGGTTATGCCTATCATTACTGGAATGGGGCCGCCTTCGGCATCGTCTTTGCCGTGGCCCTGGGACGCAAGTCCGTGCTGTGGGGTGTGGGCTATGCGCTCATCATTGCCACCGTCTTTCTGTTGAGTCCACCCGTCCAGGCTCTGGGCATCGGCTTCATGGGTTCGGAGATGCCGAGCATGCCGCTCACCGTGTACATCGCCCATCTTGCCTACGGCGGCATTCTGGGCGCGCTCGGCCGGCGCTGGATTCGGGATGGGGGCTGGCTCCTGGCCGGTGCGTGGTCTACGCATGTGGACCGGCCCGGGAAGGAAAGGGGTGCGTCCACGCTTCCGATCTGACGCGGGATCCCGGAAAATCACCCGTCCGACGCTAGCCCGATGATTCGTGGCCGGTCATTGGCATCGCGGCCCTGAAAAGGGTCATGCTGCTGCAAAAGCACATCGGTTGCGATGCCACGCCTTCATGGATTTCGACATACCCAATCCCGGCGCGTGATCATCATGAAAAATCCGGGTTAAGGATCCAGGTGCGAAGTTCGGACAGGGAGGAAAAGCAACGGGCCGCCCCGGCTTCTCGCAATTCCCGGGTGCTGAAGATGTGTGCGAGTCCAAGCGGCAGGATGCCGGCGCGGCGGGCCGCCTTCATGTCGGCGACGCCGTCGCCCACCATCACCGCGTACGTGGGCGGCACATTGAGGCTTGCGCATGCCAATTCCAGCGTGTGGGGGTCCGGTTTCTGCCGCCGCCCGTCCGTAAGACCGATGACGGCATCGATCTTGTCGAGCCATCCGAGGTGGGCAAGCTGGCGTTCAGCCCGTGTCTGATGCTTGCTGGTGACGATGGCGCAGGCGATGCCCTTCTCGCGCAATTGTTCGATCAATTCCCCGGCGCCCTTGAGCGGCCGGATGTCGAACAGATGGCGGTCGTGGTAGGTGAGAAAACGGCGCTCCGCTTCCAGGCGATGCTCGCCGAACAATGCGATCATGCTGCATTCACCGCGGCCGGTATGGCGTTTGACAGCCTCCGGGCTCATCGGCGGCAGCCCGAAATCCTTCAGGGTCCGGTTCAGGGCCAGAATGATGGGTCCGAAGGCATCGACGAGCGTGCCGTCCATATCCAAAAGCACGGCCTTGATCTTCATGTCCGGCAGAGACGCTCGATTTCCGCCAGCATCAGGGAGCGCAGACGCGTGCTCACAGGCCCCGGCCGGCCGTCGCCGATCACCTTGCCGTCCATACGTGTGAGGGGCAAGACGGCGTTGGTTGTACTGGTCAGCATGCATTCGGCAAGGCCGGGCTCGCTCATCTTCCACGGCCTTTCCTGCACGGGAATGCGATGGCGCCGGGCCAGGCGCAGGAGCAGATCGCGCGTGATGCCGCCGAGAATCGCGTGATCGGTCGGGTGGGTAACCAGCGTGTCGTCGATCACGGCCAGGATGTTGGTGGAACAGCCTTCCAGTACATGCCCCTGTGCATCGAGCCAGAAGGTCTCCGCGGCGCCCTCGCGCACCGCCTCCTGCTTGCCCAGCACACTGGCCAGGAGGGCGATGGATTTGATGTCGCAACGTTTCCAGCGGATATCCGGGCGTGTGATCCCGGAGACGCCGTAGAGCAGCTTTTCCTCGTCCACTTCGGGCAGCGGCCGTACGGTGAGGATGAGGGTCGGCGCAAGATCGCCGCCGGGCACATGCATGCGCGGTGCCACACCGCGTGTGATCTGGATGTAGATCATGGCGTCCTCCAGGCGGTTGCGGCGATAGATCTCATGCACCAGGCCGCCCATGGCCTCCATGTCCACCGGTGGGGCCAGGCGGATGGCGTCGCAGGAACGTTTAAGGCGCTCAAGGTGCGCATCCAGGGCCAGAAAGCCGCCGCCGTAGCAGGCGATCACCTCGTAGACGCCGTCGGCGAACTGGAAGCCCCGGTCTTCGATATGGACGTGCGCCGAGGCCAGTGGCAGGAAACGGCCGTTTACATACGCGATCAGGCTCATTGGGCCTCAGCGACAGATTTCTTCATCCACCACAGACGCAAGGCATCCCACAATCGCCCCAGCCACGAGGCCCGGTCCACGCCCCGGGCCGCCAGCATGTCCACTCGTGCCAGAATCGATGTCTTCTTTCCCCCGGTTTCAAGGACCGCTTCGATCATGCCGATCTTGCGGCCTTTGGCGATGGGAGCGATGAGGGGGCCGGTGTAGCGCAGCCGGAAGGAGACCTTTTTTTCATAGCCCCGGGGTACGGTGATCCACACCGGCCTTGCCGGCAAAAGCCAGACGTGGTCCTTCTTGCCCTGGTAGACGTCCACCCGCCGCCGGATCTTACGTTCGGCGGGCCGGAGGGTGACGAAGTTCCGGAAACCGAATTGCAGCAACACCCGTGACTGGCGTGCCCGCTCGACATCCGAATCGGCGCCGAAAACGGCCGAGACAAGGCGGGTGCCGTTTTTTTCGGCCGAGGCCACGAGGCAGTATCCCGCCGCCTCGGTGTGCCCGGTCTTGATGCCGTCGACGACAGGATAGCTCCACAAAAGACGGTTGCGGTTGGGTTGAGTGTGCCCCATGAAGCTGTAACTCTTTTCCCTGAACAGGCTGTAGCGTTTTGGAAAATCACGCCACAATGCCGCCCCCAGGCGTGCCATGTCCAGGGCCGAGCTGTAGTGATCCGCGGCCGGGAAACCGGTGGCATTGACGAAGTGGGTGTGTGTGAGTCCCAGCTCCTTTGCCTTCTGGTTCATGCGCTGCACGAAGGCTGCCTCGCTGCCGGCCATATGTTCGGCCAGTGCGATGCAGGCATCGTTGCCCGAGACGGTGGCGATGCCATGCAACAATTCCTCCACCGTTGGATGCATGCGGGGATCGAGGAACATCGTGCTGCCGCCGATTTTCCACGCCTTGCGGCTGACGTTGACTCGCTCATCGAGCCGCAGCCGACCCAGCTTGAGATCCTCGAAGGCGAGATACAGGGTCATCATCTTGGTCAGGCTCGCCGGCGGCCGTTTCTCGTCGGCGTTGTGGCTGGCCAGGATCTGGCCGGAACGGGCGTCCAGGAGCGCCCAGGACCGGGCCTTGACGTTCGGCGCCTGCGGCCACACCGCGGCCACGGAACTTCCGGCGGCACCGGCCAGGAGAAAGACCGACATCACGGCCAGGACGATGCCCCTTATCCAGCCCCCTTTCCCTGAAAATACGCGCGCCGGGATGTTGATGCGCCTTGCCATGGCCTGTCCTCCTATGCGGTGTTTATCATGTTTCGGGCAGGGCCGGAGCATGCACGCAAGGGCGGTGTGCTTGCAACATGATTTTTTACAGCAGACCGTTTCAGCTTTCCGTGTCGCATCCGGACCGATGCAGATGCCGCAGGACCTCCTCGTGCGTGCGGCAATGCCGGGCATAGGCAAGGGCATGATCCACCGAGAGGATCAGGGATCCATGCAGGGTCTTCAGAAGCGGAGCCCAGTTCTCTCCATACAGGAGCAACGGCCGCGGTTCAAGCACCCCGATGGCCAGCAGGTCCCAGCTCATGGCCAGTTCCGCCAGTGTGCCCAGTCCTCCGGGAAGGACGAGCCATGCCTCGGTCTGTTCGATAAGGATCTGCATGCGTTCAAAGAAATTCTTGGCCCGCACCTCCTCATGCAGGTGATTGTCCGGGGGAGTGGGAAAGCGCTCCAGGGTGATGCCGCGCACATGGCCGCCGCCGGCACGGACTCCGCGGCAGATGGCGGCCATGAGTCCCTGATGACCGCCGGTCAGCACGTCCCAGCCGGAGCGTCCGAGCTTGATTCCCAGCTGCATGACCTCATCGAACAGGGGGTCGGTCTGCGGCAATCGGGAGGAACCGAAAGCAGTCAGACGGCGGCGGGAGGATGGCGGGACGGACCTACTCAATCACGACCACGGTGTTGCCATAGCCGAGACGCTGCAGCGAGAGCACCGTCTTTTCGATGGCCTTGATATGGGCGAAGGGACCGATGCGCACACGGTAGAGGCTTTGTTGCCCTTGTGCATAGCGTTGCACGCGCACGGATGGAAAGCGCCGGGACAAGGTGGCCTGCAGCCGATAGGCGTGCTTGCGCTGCCCGAATGCGCCGACCTGAACATACATTCCGGCCGCCGATCGGATGCGTGCCCCCACCCGAGCGGGCGCCGACACCCTCGCGACGGTTCCGGAGGGAGAGGTCTTCGTATCCAAGGCCTGCACACGCACCAGTGCCGTGCCCTTGTCGGCGAATCCCAGTGCCTTGGCCGCCGCCCAGGAGAGATCGATCAAACGATTTTTGACGAAGGGGCCGCGATCGTTGACGCGCACGATCACGGAGCGCCCGTTTTCGAGATTGGTGACCCGGACCAGGGACGGCAGCGGCAACGTGCGATGCGCGGCGGACAGCGCATGCATATCGTAGCGCTCGCCGTTGGCGGTGAGCTTGCCGTGAAAATCCCGGCCGTACCAGGAGGCGATGCCGGTTTCGTCGTACCCGCGCGCCGTTGCCAGCGGGTAGTACACGCGGCCGTTGACACGATAGGGGGCACCGATCTTGGAATGGCCGCCGCGGCCATTCGGCAATCGTGCACGCGGCTTGGCCGGGATACGGATCGGGGCACTGATATGCACGCCCGGCAGCGGCGAATAACTGATACGGGCCGTGCCGCAGGCGGCGAGCGCAAACAGGCACAACGTCAGGCCGAAGGCGGGTCTTGAGAGCGGCATCCGGCGTGCGGATGGCAGGGGGTGACTGGAAGCCGTTTTGGTGGCGGTCGGCGACGGGTTTACCGGCCGGTGCGACACCGATCGCAGCCCATCATGGCCGCCAGTTCAGTTGCGGCCATGGCGTAGTTGTAGGAATGATTCCAGCGTGTGATGACGTAAAAGTTGTGATGAATCAGCACATTTCTCGGTCCCCGTGCCGTATCCAGGCGGATGACCGCCACGCGGTCCTCATCATGCCAGAATGAAGGCAGCTGTGGCAGCATGTTCCGGATTGCTCCAAGCCTGTGCCATCTCAACCTCCCGTTCTGTACGAGAAGTTCCCGCCTTCTGGTCGCACCCTCGGTCTGAGGCAGCCAGTGGGCCATAGGGCGTCCGGTTTCCCAGCCGTGCGCGTGAAAATAATTGGCCACGCTTTCGATGATGTCGGCGCTGGAACTCCAGACATCGCGTCTTCCGTCGCCGTCAGCATCCACGGCATAGAGGCGGTAGGAGGAAGGGATGAACTGCGTCGTTCCAAAAGCGCCGGCGTAGGATCCGAGCAGGCGATCGGGCTGTAGATGCTCCTCCCGGCACAGGAGAATGAAATGGCCGAGTTCCCTGCGGAAGAAGTCCGCGCGTCGGGGGTACCCCACCGCCAGGGTGTAGAGGGCATCGAGCACGCGATCACGGCCCTGGCTGCGGCCGAAGCGGGTTTCCATGCCCAGGATGGCGGCGATGATCTCGGGCTGCACCCCATAGATGTGTTCGGCCCGGGCAAAGGCCTCCTTGTGTGCTGTCAGATACGCCTTCCCCTGCCGGGCGAGGCGGGGATTGACGAAGAGCGGGCGATATTCGGCATAGGGTCGGGCTTCATAAGGGCGTTGCATGCGGGCGATGACGCTGGGCGAGAAACGGGCGCTGGCCAGCGTGGAACGCACGAGCGGCGCCGGCAGCTTGAACTCGGATTCGAGCTGCCGCGCCAGGGCCTCCTTTGTCGCTTGCGGCGCGATGACCGCGGCCGCCGCCGGCATGGGTGAAAGGAGCGCCGCCAGCACAATCCACATGGCCGGCCGCTGCCACGGGAGCAGAAGACGGGCGCCACGTCCGGGCAGAAGGACGCTGCTGGAGGGATTGCCTGAGGGATCGGGATCCGTGGTCATCCGGCAATCGTGCCCCACTTCCCGGAATGCGCGCACCCTTGGGCAATCGGCGATTCAGAAGACGAATTCACGTTTTTCCGGCAGGCCTTCCATGGTTTTCAGCAGGGTTTCGATCAATTCCTCACGCTGCCAGCGGTTCTTTTCGAGACGGCGCATGGCCACCAGTTTCACGACCGGATTGGTGCCGAAAAATCCAACAAGCCTGCCGCCTTCACACAGCGATTCGGCCACATGTTGAGGGAGATCCTGCAGCGCGGCACCGAGGACGATGGCATCGAATTTTCCAAGATCCTTGAAGTTCTTCGGATCCATGCCGTTGGCACAGATCACCGTGGCATTGTGGATGCCGTGTTCCTGCAGGTTTTTCTTGGCCAGTTCGGCGAGCGGCTCATGCAGTTCGAGGGAGATCACCTCCTTTGCATGCAGGGCCAGCAGCGCCGTCAGAAAGCCGACGCCCGTGCCGATTTCCAGCACCCGCTCGTCTCCCTTGAGATCGAGTGCGTGCATGATGTGCCCTTCCTGTAGGGGGGTGAGCATTTCCTGTCTGCACGGCAACGGCACGTGTCCATCCATGTAGGCCAGGCTCTTGACTTCCTGCGGCAGAAACTCCTCGCGCGGCAGCGTTTCCAGGGTCTCCAGGAGGACGGGGTCGAGAATCTTGCAGCAGCGGATCTGGTTTTCCACCATGTTGCGGCGCGCGGTATCGAAGTCAATCGCTGGCATGGATCTGGATCCTCCTTCGTGCGGTATGCGGGTTAGCATGCAATACAATGCGTATATTGACAAGGCGGCGGAGGCATCTAGTTTTGGTTGCATCTGGAGGTGGACCATGAGATGGAAAATCCGTTTGCTGCTTTTCATGCTGGTTTTCGGTGCCTTTGCCGGCACAAGCGCGCATGCCGGCGCCCGTGCGCATGATTTTTACTTCCATCCCCCTCAGGATTTCTTCTTTGCCCCCTACATCGGGGCCGGTCTCGGTGCCTTCAATCTCTCCACCAACGACGATTCCGACAACGTCTTCGGTGGTTACGGCGTCATCGGTGCGGATCTGCACCGCTATTTCGGTCTCGAGGTGCGGGTGGGTACGGCCGCCGACGGCGCCGCCAGGGGTTTTACCAAGGTGCGTATGGACTGGTTTGTCTCCTATCTGGCCAAATTTCAATTGCCGGCCACGGAATACCTGCGTTTTTATGCCGTGGTCGGCGGCACCACGCTGCGTTCCTCGTTGACGCGTACGTCCGGCGTCAAGGTGACCGATACCAAGACCGGTTTTACCGCCGGTGGCGGCCTGGATTACCGCCTTCTGGACAATCTACTCCTTGCTGGAGAATGGACGCAGTACGCCAACAAGTACGATGGCTTTGTAAAACGCGGGTTGGATGTGTGGGGCGCCACGGGATTGCTCAAGCTCGAATTCTGATTCCCGCCCTTCGATCCTTTCGAACGGGGAAGCGCCGCCTTCCTTCCGGGTCGTAAGCCGTGGCCCATGCATCACGGCCACTGAGCGCCGCGCTTGGGATTACGGCCGTCTTCGCGGTCGTCGAATTCGCCGGCGGTTGGCTCGCGGATTCCCTGGCCCTGTTGGCCGATGCGGCACACATGCTGTCCGATGTTGCGGCCCTTGCCCTGGCCGTGCTGGCGCAACGAATTGCGGCTCGTCCCCCTCATGCCGGAATGAGCTATGGCTATGGCCGCGCACGTGTTTTGGCGGCGCAGGCGAACGGTTTGGGACTGTGGTTCGTCGGGGGTTGGATCGCCTGGGTGGCCGTGGAACGACTGCACCATCCGCATGAGGTGCAGGGTGGGCTGATGCTTGGGGTGGCCGCCGTCGGCCTGGGAATCAATCTCGTCATTCTGCGCTGGTTGCACAATGGACATGATGTGAACACCCGCGCCGCTTACTGGCATGTGTTGGGGGATATGTTGGGTTCCCTGGCCGCCATCTGCGCCGGCATCGTGATCGTCACGACCGGCTGGATGCCGATCGATCCTCTGCTCTCGTTGGTGGTGGTACTGATTCTTGTTTGGGGCGGATGGCGCCTGGTGCGGGACACAACCCTGCAATTGATGGAAGCGGCGCCGGCGAGCGTGGATCCCGAGTCGTTGCGGGATTCCATCGTCGCCGTCGCCGGCGTGGTCGATGTCCATCACATTCATGTATGGACGTTGCCGGACGAACGTTTCGCCCTGTCGGCGCATGTATGCCTGGAGGACATGGCACGTTGGCCCGAGATCTTGCCGCGCCTGCTGGAGGAATTGCGGGACCATGGTATCGCCCATGCCACGTTGCAACCGGAACGGGGAGGTGCCTGCCCCGATCTGGGTTGAGGTCTCTATGGCTGCATGGCCACACGGTACTTCTGCTCGGCCTTGGGTACGAACCAGTGTTCACTGTTGTAGCCGATCCCGGCCGGTGCCGGCTTGATGCCGTGGATGCGTTTGTGAAACACGGGTAGGGAGTAGGGCGCGTAAAGGAAGACCACCGGTACGTCCCTGTACAATTCCTGCTGCACGAGATCGTAGTACTGCTTGCGGCGTGCGCGGTCGAAGGTGCGCGTTGCCGCCACCAAGGCCCGGTCCACCTTCTTGTTGGCATAGGACAGGAAGTTGAATTGGCGCGGTCCGGTCTGCGAGGAATGCCAGATGCTGTACTGGTCCGGTTCGGGCGAAAGCGACCATCCGAGGATTACGGCCTCGAAATTGCGTTTGTTGATGAAATGCTCGATAAACGCGGACCATTCCACCAGGCGGATTTTGACGGCGATGCCGACCTGCTTGAGCCGCTGTTGGATGATGACGGCGGCATCGGCCCGCTGCTTGTTGCCGTTGTTGGTCAGGATCGTGAAAGAGAGCGGCCGCCCATTTTTTTCCAGAATGCCATCCCCGTTTTCATCGCTCCAGCCGGCGGCGGCGAGCAGCCGCCGGGCCTTGTCGGGATCGTAGGGGCGGGGGTGTATGCGTTTGTTCACCCAATAGGTGCCCGGTTTGTAGGGCGTGGCGATCACCTTGCCCAAGCCCAGCAGGACGCCGTCCACGATCTCCCTGCGGTCGATGGCGTAGGCGATGGCCCGGCGTACGCGCACGTCATCGAAAGGAGGGCGCTTGAGATTGAAGCCGAGATAAGTGTAACCGAAGCCCAGGTATTTGTAGCGACGGTATTCACGCACCAATCTTGGCTTGCTGGGGAAAAGGCGCCGATATTGCAAAGGAGTCAGGTTCATGCTGTCCAGGTGGCCGGCCGAGAGTTCGAGAAACTGGGTGGCGGTATCCGGGATGATGCGGAGCAACCTTTCCGTGATCCACACCGGGCCGTCGAAATACTCCGGATTGGCACGCAGCAGGATGGACTGTTGCGGCAGCCAGCGAACGAGGCGGTAGGGGCCGATGGTGGCGGCCGGATGGCGCGAAAGAGGCGTGTTCATGATATCCACGCCCTTGAAAACGTGACGGGGCAAGATGGCGAGACCGGCCCACGAGGACAGGGCCGGCGAGTAGGGTTCCTTGTAGTGGACGATGAAGGTCTGCGCATCCGGCGCCTCGACACCGCGGATCCTGGCGTAATCGGACTTAAACGGGCTCTGGGTGTGGGGATCGAGCATCAGATGCACGGTGAAGGCGCAATCGGCGCTGGTGAAGGCCTTGCCGTCTGTCCATTGAAGATGCGGACGCAGATGAAAGATGATGGTGAGGGCGTCGCGGGAAACCTCCCACGAAGCCGCCAGTTGCCCCATCAGGTTCAGGTTGCGGTCGTATTTGAGCAGCGACAGATACATCTGTCCGGCGATATCCTGGCTTGCGGCATCGCCGGCGATCAGAGGGATCAGATTGGTGGCGTCCCCGATGCTGGCCGAGACCAGGCGGTCACCCCGTGCGGGCCTGGCCTCTTCCCCTTGTGTCACGGTGGGGTTCGAAACCGCCGGTGCGGGCGACGATTGAGTGCCTTCCTGCGGTCCGGAGGAACAGGCCGCCACCAGCGTGCCGAGGGCAAGGAGAAGAACAGGAAGGCGCTTCGGACGGCGCCGTGAATCAGGCATTCAAGGAACGATCAGGAGGGGCGCCCGTGTGCCAGGATCCACAGCGTGTCGCCGGGGCGCAGCATCGCGGTCCGGCGCAGGTTGTTGGCGCGGGCAATCGCCCGAATCGTCGTACCAAAGCGTCTGGCAATCTTCCACAGGCTGTCGCCGTGCCGGACGCGGTAGCGGATGCGGCGGCCTCGGGCCAGAAGGGGGTTGGGCGGGGGTGCCGCAGCGTTGAAGCGCCTTGCGGGAACCCGCAGGG
>CAZHOU010000007.1:0-22203 GCA_964534165.1 uncultured Zetaproteobacteria bacterium | reverse complement strand
TGGAGCTGACCAGTACTAATTGCCCGTGCGGCTTGACCATGCAACGTTAAGACATTGGTTTGATCAGTGATTGGTGATTCGTGACTAGTGATTTGCGCAAGTTACAAATTACAAATCACCAATTACGGGTTGGAGCCTTGACTCCAATCCTCCGGTTTCCTGGTGGCCATAGCAAGGGGGAAACGCCTGATCCCATCCCGAACTCAGAAGCTAAGCCCCTTCGCGCCGATGGTACTGCGGGGTTCCCCGTGGGAGAGTAGGTCGCTGCCAGGATTTTTATCCAAACCCGCCGTCGAGCTAACGCTCCGGCGGGTTTTTTTATGCGGATGGAGGGTTCCCGGTCGTATTCACGTCGATAGGGAAGTCGCTTCCGGCCGCTGGGCAAGCAACTCAAGGTCGGCTCCGCCGTCTTCCGTGCCCGTGTCCGGCGTCAGGGCGGCATCGGTGTAATCCCGGGCGCCGGCGTCGGCCTTGATGCGCTTGAGGATGCGGCCGTAGCGGAGCAGAAACGTCAGCAACACGGCGTGATTGCGGGTGAATTCCCACCAACGCCGCGGGTAGAACAGGAGCGGATTCTCGATCGCCATGCCGGTGCGCCGGTCGGTGCGATGCTTGCGACGGAAAAGACCGCTTTCGAATGGATGAACTTTTTCATATCGGGTGCAGTAATAAAACCACCAGGCCATGAAGGATACCTTGCTGACACCGACGTCATCCGGGCGGGCGCGCTTGATGATGGTTTCGATATGATCCGGTGAATAATAGGACTCCCAGGCCAGGTGCCAGGCCCGCTCCCATTCCTGTGCCGTCATGCGGGGATGGGACGTGGTGACATGGTTGACGTCATATTTGTTCATGTCCGGGTCCATCCACACCCCTCTTGCCGCCATCTCCTTGTGATCCTGCGAACCCGGCAGCGGTGTGAGCATGAAGAACTCGAGCAGGTCCACGGGCAGCTCGCGCTTGATGACGCCGATGTCGCGCACGATCGATGCGGCCGTATCAGCCGGAAAGCCGAGGATGTAGCCGGCGCAGGTCATCACACCGACGGATCGCCAAGCCTGCAGCATGCGCCGGTATTCCGTGATCTTGTTCTGCTTTTTGCCGGCCGCCGCCAAGTTGGCCGGATTGATGCTCTCCAGGCCGATGAACACGCTGACGACGTTGGCGCGTCCGGCCTTCTCGATGAATCGGGGGATGCGATGGCACATGGTGTCCACCTGGATCACCAGGTTCATCCGGATGCCCTCCCTCTCGCGCAGCTGGATCAGGCGGTCGAAAATCGCCTCCCAGTCCCTGTTGCGGGCAAAATTGTCGTCGGTGATGAAGAAGCGGGTGATGCCCTGGGCGGCGTTCTCCCGCACGATACGCTCGATGTCGTCGGGGGAACGACGCCGCGATTTGCGTCCCTGAACATGGATGATGGTGCAGAAGCTGCATTGAAATGGGCAACCCCGGCCGGCATCGAAGGAGGCATAGGCACCGATGTAACGCCGCAGCAGCCGCGATGGCAGAAAAGGGGTGGGTGCCGACTCCAGGACGGGGAGCGGATTCAGGTGTCGGTACAGGGGCTTGAGCCTGTGCGCGTATGCGTCCCGGAACACGATCTCAAGGCGGCCTTCGGCCTCGCCGGCGAACAGGGAGACGCCGATGTCCCGAGCCGCGCGTATCTCCGGTGGCCATTCGGGAAGCATGGCCAGGCAGCCACTGACGTGAAAACCACCGATGCACACCTGGATGTCGGCCCTGCGGAAACGGCGTGCCATGTCCAGGGCACGTGGAAACTGGTTGGATTGCACGCCGACAAAGCCGACGAGGCCGCCGGCCTCCCCCGACTTGATCCAGGAGATCAATCGCTCCACCGGGATGCGGGTGTGAGTTTCGTCAAAGGCGCGGGTCACGATCTCTACATCCGCGCCCAGAACTTTGCGCGCGGCCAGATCCCGGCTGAGACCGTTGAGCACGGCCAAGGTGTTCGAGGGCACGGCGGAACGTCGCCACTGAATGACGTAGCCGTCATCATCGTAATGCGAGGGTTTGATCAGCGCGACATGAAATCGTTTGCATGACTGTGGCCGGGTTGAATCGGCCTGTTCTGGTTTTGGCCTCTTCGGCCTGAAAATCGGCACATGGCCTCCTGTGTTCCCCACCCTAACCGATATGGGTGGCCCTGTCCCGTCCTACGGCGGCAACAGATCGGTGAGCAAGGGCTTGAGAGGAGCCGCGCTCGGCCGCATCTGGTGGGGGAGGACCAGCAGGCGGGTGGCGGCCGGGAGCCGGGACGCGAGTATATCGAGGTGTTGTTGCAGCACCGTCCCGCCACCGCCGTCGGCGTCATTGACGACGATCCACGAGGGGGGGTGTTGCAGGCGGACGAGCTTGTCCAGGGTGAGCAGGGCGTGATTGATGCCACCGAGGCGGGCCCGCACCACGAGCAACACGCGCAGGGGTGGGGAGAGGGCCGAAAGCCAATCGCTGACAAGGAAGCCGGGCGCCAGTGGCACCATCAGGCCGCCCACACCCTCGATCAGGGTCAAGCATCCCCGGCGGCGGTTGCGCGCGCACCAGTCCAGAAGCTTTCCGGGTTCGAGGAACATTCCCTCCGCGGCAGCGGCGTGTTGCGGGGCGGCGGCGGCGGCAAAATCGTAGAGATTGATTTCCCGTGCCTGCGATGCGTCCATCCCCTGCGCTCGCAGCAGGCGGCGAACATCCCCGTTCATGTGCCCGCGCCCGCGGCCGCAGCCGACCGGCTTTAGGGCCCGAACGGCCGCCCCTCGCCGCCGCAGGGCACGGGTCAGGAGTGCGGTGACGTGGGTCTTGCCGGCGCCGGTGTCGCTGGCGGCGATGAAGATCGAGGGCGACGGGGATTGGCTCAAGGCTGCGGCCGGATGGGGATGGTGCCGGCGGGATGCGGTCGTGGGTCCGCGTACCATGCCTGCGCGTAGAGTACCTCGAACGTGGCCCGGACGCGACCGTCGGGCATGCGGTGGGTGCGGTTGTAGTGATTGTCCAGGCGCTTGAGCAGGCGGCGGCCGTAGAGTCCGGTCGGTCGCCTGCGGATTCCGGTCGAGGAGGCCCCCAAAGCCTTGAGTTCGCGCACCAGGGACCTTGCGTCCGCATAGGTCAGCGTGAACAGATCGGTGTCCGTGACGACGGAAGCGAGCGGCAGTTGCATCAGGGCGTCCCCGAGATCGGTCACGTCGGGAAACGGCAGCACAAGGCCGGCGTTTTCGGGGTCGATCGCCGCCAGGGAGCGGCGCAGTTCGATCAAGGTGCGGCGGCCGAAGGTGGAAAGGAGAAGCAGGCCGCCCGGCGCCAGCACGCGACGCATCTCGGAGAGCATGCGTTCGGGGGAGGCCGCCCATTGCAGTGTCAGATTGGAGGCCACGAGATCGAAGGCGGTGTCGGCGAAGGGCAGTTCCAGGGCATCGGCGGCGGCAAAAACCGTTCGTCTCCGCCACGGAAGGCGCCGAGGTGAGGACGCGCGCGCCCGCTTGAGCATGGGCAGGGCGATGTCCACGGCCGTAAGACCGGCGCGCGGGAAACGCTGCTGAAGCAGGCGGGTGAAGTAGCCGGTGCCGCAGCCGATGTCGAGGATGCGTTCCGGCTTGATGCGGGTGAATTCCAGATGCTTGAGCAGGCGTGCGGCCACTTCGCGCTGCAGCACCGCGTGTGCATCGTAGCTTGCTGCGGCGCGCGCAAAGCCGTCTTTCACATGCGTCGGTCTCAGATGTTCCGGCACCACGCCTCCAGAATGCGGTTGAAGGCTTGCGGCCGGACGAGCTGCGGGGCATGGCCGCCAGGCAACATGTGCAGCTGCGCCCGTGGCAGGCGCGTGGCCAGGTAGCGTCCCGCCTGGAGGGGCACGACGGCGTCCCGGCGGCCGTGGATGAGCAGGACCGGTATCCCCACCGCGGAGAGATGAGGCCGCAGATCCAGTTCCTCGAGCAGCTTCAGGCCGGTTCGCAGGGCCGCGGGAGAGGGTTCCGGTGTCGCCAGCATCTTTTCGAGGGCGGAACGCCTTTTCGCAGTCAGCGCTTCGCCGCGTAGCATGAGACGAAAAAAGCGCGCCCGGAGTTCGCCTGCCTCCGTATCAAGCGCGCGCCGAAAGGCGCCGAAAACGGCATCGGAGCAGCCGCAAGGCCAATCCGGGGTGGCGCGGAAACGCGGGGTCGTGGCCACCAGCACGAGGGCCCGCAGATCTCGCGGCCGTGAGAGGGCCGATTGCAGGGCCAGCATGCCGCCGAGCGACCAGCCGACGAGAATGAAGGGGGCCGCAGGCAACTGCATCCGCAGCGCCGCTTCCCATTCCTGCGCCGGCAATTCCCTGGCGCCTCCGTGGCCGGGAAGATCCAGGATGCGCACGTCCCGATCGCAACCGAAGCAGCGTTCCTGGGCCTGCCACACACGTCCGGATTGACCCCAACCGTGCAAAAACACCAGCACCGGTTTCACGGCCGGCCCAGGGCGTCCAACGCCTCCACGAGGCGGGTGATGTGGGTTTCGGTATGGACCGCGGAGAGAGTGATGCGCAGGCGGGCCGTTCCTTCCGGAACCGTCGGCGGACGGATGGCGGGGACATGGAAGCCGGCCTCCCGCAGGCGTTCAGACGCCCGCAGGGCGCTTTCGTCGTTCCCGAGAAGAAACGGCTGGATGGCCGTGACGGAGGGCTTGATCGGCAGTCCATACTGTTCCGCCAGGGTGCGGAACATCCCGATGTTTTCACGCAGCCGTTGCGTCAGCTTCTCCTCCCGGAGAACGTGCAGCGAGACGAGGACGGCGGCGGCGAGGCACGGCGGCAATGCCGTCGAGTAGAACAGGGTCCGCAGCCTCTGGCGCAGGCCTGCGATCAACTCGTTGCTTCCGAGCACGAAGGCGCCGTAGGCTCCGAGCGCCTTGCCGCAGGTGACGACCTCGACCAGGCGTGGATGCCCCTGCACGCCGGCGGCCGCCGTAAGGCCTCGGCCTTCCGAATCCAGCACGCCCAGGCCGTGGGCGTCATCGAGGACGAGCAGTGCGTCGTGCAGATCGGCGAGGGAGAGAAGTGCGCGCACATCGGCGCAGTCACCGTCCATGCTGAAGACCCCATCGCTGACGATGATCTTTCGGCTCCCGGGATGAGCGGCGAGAAGGCGCTTCAGGCCGGCGTAGTCGAGATGGGGAAAGCGGTGCATGCGACCTCGGCACAGGCGGACCCCGTCTACGAGTGAGGCATGATTCAGACGGTCGCAAAACAGGTGGGTATCGCGGCCGGCCAGGGCATCGAGAAGGCCCAGGTTGGCCAGCATGCCCGAGCCCAGGAAGAGCGCCGCCTCGAAACCCTTCCACTTCGACAACTCCCTCTCCAGTTCGTGAAGAATTGGATGATCTCCGCTGATCAGGCGCGAAGCGCCGCTTCCCAGACCCTCCTGCTGGATGGTCTTTGCGGCCGCTTCCAGCACGCGCGGGTGAAAGGCGAGTCCCAGATAGTCGTTGGCGGCGAAGTTCAGCAGGGTGCGGCCCTCCGTCTCGATCAGCACACCCCGGCGGGAGACGGGTTCACAGAGGCGGCGGCGATGAGGGGGAACGGGGGCAAACCAGTTGCGGCTGTCGGGCATGGTGGCATGCTGGGGGGCATGGGGAAGCTGTCAACCATCGTGCGTGAAAGGGTTGACCGATTATGGGAGGCCCTGTTTCCACCGCTGTGCGTGTTCTGCGGCACCGCCGTGCATGAGAAACATGCTTGTTGCGGGATTTGCGCATCCCGGATTCGCATCTGGCCGCTCTCTTGTTGCGCTCGATGCGGCCGCCCGTTGCCGCCGGAGATGGCGCCGGGTCCCTGCGGTCGCTGCCTGCGCCGTCCGCCACCGCAACGGGAAACGCACAGCCTGTATATCTACGACGGCCCTGTGCGCGATGCTGTTCTGGCCTGGAAATTGCGAGGGGAGACCGCTGGTTTGGATTGGCTTTGCCTTGCGGCGGCGGCGCGCCTGAAGGCGTTGTTTGCGGAGGAGGATCTGCTGTTGCCGGTGCCGATGCCTCTTTCACGCATGCGCCGCTCCGGCCGTCATCATGCCGCCGATCTATGCCGGCGCATCGGTCGCATCACCGGCAGCCCGATGGAATGGCGGCTCTTGCGCCGCTCCGGTGTGCAGGCGCGGCAATCCGAACTCGGACGAGGCGGCCGCTGGCGGAATCTGCGTAAGGCTTTCCACCTTGAAGGCGACTATCGCAAGATGCTTGAAAATCGTGATAGGATCTGGGTCGTGGACGATATCTGCACCACCGGTGCGACGTTGCATTTCGCATGCCGGACACTGAATGCTGCCGGTTATGGCGTCCGCGCCTTCTCCCTGGCGCGACTTCCGGACAAGGAGTGATGAGGATGGCATGGATTGAAGTCTATTCTGGACCGTTCTGCCCCTACTGCCTGCGCGCCAAGTCGCTGTTGCGCAGAAAGGGGGTTGATTTCGTGGAATACGATCTGCACCGGGATCCCGATCGCAAGCGGGAGATGCTCGAGCGCAGCGGCGGCCGCCGCACGATTCCGCAGATCTTCATCAACGGCCGCCACATAGGCGGTTGCGACGAACTCTACGCTCTGGAACGGAGCGGAAGACTGCAGCAGTGGCTGGATGAGGTTGTGGAGACGTGTGCGGAAGAGGGGCTTACGGCCGCCGCCGATCCGGGCTGAGAATCATTCCCCGGCCATGGTTTCGCGCCATGCCAGCACCAGCCGGAAACCTTCATTGCTTACCGGCACCGGCAGACTTTGTTTGATCTCCGACAGGCTCATGTATTCGTCGGCCTCTTCCAGGGCCTTGACCACGGCATCGAAGGCTTCTCCAAGCAAGGCGCGGACGTCCACTTCATAGCCGGCTTTGACCAGGGCGATGAAGTGCTTCATGACCGAGGATGCACTGATTCCTTGCCGAGCGGCGATGCTTTCGGGATCCTCCCCCTTTTTGTACAACTCCCAAGTGAACAACTGGCTGTCATTGGTGATCGGGCGCTTGATCTGTAGCGGTTTTTTCTCCCCCGCCCTTGCGTTGGCCGCCTCTTTGGGGGGATCCTCCGCATGCTGGCGCAACAGGTGCAGGAAAGACTCGCCGTATGTGTCCAGTTTGTGCTGACCCATGCCGCTGATCCTGGAAAGATCCGAGATCGTCTGCGGTCGCTTCTGACTCATCTCGGCCAGGGCGGCATCGTTGAACAACACATGCGGCGCCACGCCCTCGCTCTCGGCCATCCGTCCCCGCAGCTTGCTCAGTTCGGCAAACACCGGATCGCTGCGGTTGACGACCGGCCGCTTGAAGCCGCGGCGCACTCCAGGCTGGTATTTGGCCAGTAGAAGGGTCTTTTGCTGCCGCAGCCCGACCGCTTGCTCGGTGAGCTTCAGGGCCGAGTGCTGGCTGATGTCCTGGGTGCAGTAACCCCGATGGATCAATTGACGCAGGATGGAAGTCCACTCATCGGCGCCGATGCCCTTGCCGGCGCCGTAGCTCTGAAGCTTGTTGTGTCCGCGTTCGCGGATGCGGGCCGTATTGGCGCCGCGCAGGATATCCACGACATAACCCTTGCTGTAACGCTCGCCCAACTCCTCGATGCAACGGATGGCCGTCTTGGCCTCGTCGATGGCGTTGAAGGTCTCCGGGGGATTCAGGCAGATGTCGCAATTTCCGCAAGGTTCCTGAAGATGCTCACCGAAGTAGCCGAGCAGGACACGGCGGCGGCAGGTCAAGGCCTCGGCGAAGCCGATCATGCTGTTGAGCTTGTGAATTTCGATACGTCGCTGATCCCTGCTCTCCACGTTTTCGATCAGCCTGCGCACGAGGCTTACGTCCCCCGAGCTGTAGAGGAGCAGGGCCTCCGATTCCATGCCGTCGCGACCGGCCCGGCCCGTTTCCTGGTAGTAGCTCTCGATGCTCTTGGGCATGTCGTGGTGGATGACAAAGCGCACATTGGGTTTATCCACACCCATGCCGAAGGCGATGGTGGCGACGATGACGCGGATGCGGTCGTGCAGGAAGTCGTCCTGAACCTTGTCACGCCTGCGTCCCGGCATACCCGCATGGTAGGCGGCGGCGCGGATTCCCTGCCGCTGCAAGTGCACGGCCACTTCTTCCACACGCTTGCGTGACAGGCAATAGATGATTCCGGACTCCCCTTCCCAATCGTGAAGAAATTGCAGGATCTGGCGCATCGGCTTGCGCTTTTCCGCCACCAGATAACGGATGTTCGGGCGGTCGAAGCTGGAAATGAACTGTTGCGCATCTTCGATGTGCAGGCATTTCAGGATGTCGGTGCGCGTATGCTGGTCGGCGGTGGCGGTCAGACCCAGGATCGGTACCTCGGGAAAAAGCTCACGCAGGCTTCCGAGTCTCTCGTATTCCGGCCGGAAATCGTGCCCCCATTGAGATACGCAATGGGCCTCATCGATGGCGAAGAGTGCCAAGCGGATGCGCTCCAGTGTCTTCAGGAAACCCTTGGACAGCAGCCGTTCCGGAGCCACGTAGAGCAGTTCCAGATCTCCGTTCGACAGACGGGCCAGCACCTCCTTGGCCTCGGCGGCCTTCAGCGAGGAGTTGTAATAGGCGGCCTTGACACCGCAGCGGATCAGGGCATCCACCTGGTCCTTCATCAGGGAGATCAGGGGAGAAACGACGATCCCGGTACCCGTCCTGACGATGGATGGGATCTGGTAACAAAGGGATTTACCACCGCCGGTGGGCATCAGCACGAAGGCATCCTTGCCTTCAAGCATGGCCCGTATGACATCTTCCTGCACGGGGCGGAAGCTTTCGTAACCAAAGACTTCTTTCAGGATTTTTTTTGCGCGTTGCATGTCTTGATCCGTCTTCATGTTTAATATCCTACATATTTGGCGATTGAATTCAACGCCTTGGCCGCGCATGGAACTGTCTCCGGGCTTAAGGCAGCATGCGCACATGTTGCCCCTGGCCGGCAAACGCATCCTGATCACTCGGGCCCGGCCGCAAATCGCGGAGGTCGCATCCGAAGTGCGCCGTCGGGGCGGCGTGCCGGTGGCTTTTCCCTGCCTAGAAGTGCACTGCCGTACGCGGGCGATTAAAAATGCGGCGGCGTGGCTTGCGGCCGGGGACGTGCAGGTTTTGTTCACCAGCGCCCGCGGCGTTGAATGTGTACTCCGAACCTTGGAAGAAGAGGCGTTGGCTGCCTTGCGGAGGCTGCCGGTGGTCGCCGTCGGCGCCCGTACAGCCCAATGCCTCCGGAATTTTGGCATTGTTCCGGCATGGCTGCCCAATCATGCGTCGCAGGAAGGATTGCTTGCGGCATGGCGCAGTCGCGGCCTGCCCCGCCGTCTCGTGTTCTTCCGCGCCGAGGAGGGGCGGGACCTCCTGCCGCAGGCCATGTCCGCCGCCGGCGTGGAGGTGCATCTGGTGCCGGCTTACCGTGTGAGATGCCCGCGGGAGGATGCCGGCGATGTTCTCCGGGCCCTGCGTTCGGGGGAGATCGACGCCGTGCTTCTGGGGAGCGCCAAAACGGTGCAACATTATGTCCAGCGTGTGGGCGATGCCCGTCTTGCCTCCCGGCCGGTCATCGCCGTGATCAGTCGCCAAGTGGAGGCGGCGGCCCTGGCACTGAATCTTGACGTGCAGATTGTGGCGAAAGAGGTTAGTTTTTCCGCCATGCTGGATGCCCTTGCCGACTGGTTCCGGCGGCACAAGGCCTGAGGGAGGATTGCATGCAACATCCGAAGATCACCGTTCGTCCCCGGCGGTTGCGTCGTAGCGCAGCCATTCGGAATCTGGTGCGGGAGACCCGGCTTTCCGTCCATGACTTGGTCTATCCGCTGTTTGTCGATGAGACGATTTCCGAACCGTCGCCGGTGGCCAGCATGCCGGGTGTTCACCGCCTTCCACTGTCCGATTTGGGAAGGCATGTGCGGGAGGCTGCATCACTTGGGATCCCTGCCGTCCTTCTCTTCGGGATCCCGGCCCGCAAGGATGCCGTCGGTTCCTCGGCCTGGGACGAGAAGGGCATCGTGCAGCAGGCCATCCGGGCCGCCAAGGATGCCTCACCGGAGATGTGCGTCATGGCCGATGCCTGTTTCTGCGAGTACACCGATCATGGCCATTGCGGCGTCCTGCACGGGGAAACCGTGGACAACGATGCCACGCTCTCGAATCTGCAACGGGAGGCGGTCTCCTATGCCGAGGCCGGAGTGGATGTTGTCGCCCCATCCGGCATGATGGATGGGATGGTGGCCGCCATTCGTAGCGGCCTCGATGCCGCCGGTCACAAGGATGTGGCCATTCTGTCCTATGCGGTCAAATATGCCTCGGCCTACTACGGTCCGTTCCGTGATGCGGCGGATTCAAGCCCCAGCTTTGGTGATCGCTCCACCTATCAGATGGATCCGGCCAATACTCGCGAGGCCCTCCGGGAGTCGCAGCTCGATGTCGACGAGGGCGCCGATATCCTGATGGTGAAACCCGGGCTGGCCTACATGGATGTAGTGCGTGCGGTGAGGGAGGCCACGCATCTTCCGCTGGCCGTCTACAATGTTTCCGGGGAATACGCCATGGTCAAGGCGGCGGCGCAGAAGGGTTGGATCGACGAACGACGCGTGGTGCTGGAGACCATGCTGGGATTCAAGCGCGCCGGTGCCGATATCATTCTGACCTACCATGCACCGGACATCGCGCGCTGGTTGACGGATGCCTGAAGCCAAGTCCGCCGCCAAAACCAAGTCCGCGACCAAAGGTCAATCCGCTTCCGGGGGTGGTTCTTCTCCCGCCCCCGAATCCGCTCCGGAAGCGAAGGCCCGGCAACGGAAAGCGAAACAGGAACAGCCGCAGCAAACACCTCCGCAAACGGAAGAGGGTGGATCGCGGCGATCGTTGAGGATCCTCCTGTGGTTGTTGCCCGGCCTTGTCATTCTGCTTCTTCTGGCCTGGGTTCTTGTCCCTGCCGAACACCGGAACTGGTTGCTAGGGCTGCGATCGCATCCGCAGACGCGCCCGGTTACCGTTCCCAAGCCGAAAGCCCCCCCCTTGCAACCGCAGCGGAAACCGGCTCCACGGACACCTCCATCGACCTCCACGGTTGCGAAAGACCGAATCCAGGCCCTTGCGGCCGCCATGGTGCAGCTGCAACAGCAGATGGTGTCCTTGCAACGTCAGCAGGCGGACTTGTTGCAGCAACTGCGCCTGCGGCAGCAGATGGAGTTGCACGTCCTGCTGCGCCGGCTCGCCGAGGAGGATCGCACCCCCGCCCAAATGGCGGTCGATTGGCGGGATCTCGCGGCCTTGCCGGGGCTTGCGCCGAATGAGCGCAAGACGGCGACCGGCATGAAGCGTCGTGCAGCCGCGGATGCGGCGAATGTCGCACGCTGGAGGAAGCACTTGCAGAAATTGGCTTCGCAACTGCGTATGCCCGCTGCGACGGTCGTCATCCCCAAACCGAAAAATGCATTCCTCTCATGGCTTGCGGATCAGTTCCGCTTGCGGCGGGTGCCACAGGGAGAGCAGCGGGCACTGATGCGGTTGCGTGCCAGGATTCTCGAGGTCGACTATGGGCTGGCCGTCGGGGTCTGGCCGAAACCACAGGAGTGGCGACGTCTGTTGCGTGATCTGCAAAGACATTTCGGGAGCGATGCCGATCTCGGCTTGCCGGTGCGGATCGAGGATGTGCGCAAGGATATGGCGGTGATGCATGAGGCAGCCGCCGCTTGGTTGCAGCGGTTATGATGCGCGTGCTTGTCCTGCTACTCCTGGCCCTGGCCCTGGCCGCGGTGCTGGCCGCCTTCCCGGACGTGGCCGAACAGCCTCTGAGGATCGAGGCCTTTGGCTGGCTCTTCGAAACCCGTCAGGGGCCCTTCGTTCTGCTCCTGCTGATGTTGCTCGGGGGGTTGTGGTTGTTGCGTCGGATCGTCTCCGCTCTACTGGCCGGGCCGGAGCACATCTGGCAGGCCCTGCGTCTGGGAGGACGCAAGCGCAAGGAGGCGCAGTTGCGGGACGGCCTGGCGCAATTGATCGACATGCGCGGTGATTTCGGGGCGCGGATCTTTCGCAAGACGCAGGGGATCCTGCCTGCCTGGGGTCATGCCATGCTGCGTGCTCTCGCCGTTCCGGCCGCGGAACATTCCATGCCCTCGAACGACGACGATTCCTTGCTTGCGGCCTTGAAGGCCCGGATCGTCACCGATCCGCATGCCGTGCCCAAGCCGGATCCCGCTTTGCGCAAGGCCCACCTGGAACGTTGGCTGGAGGTGCATCCAGGCGCCCCCCTGGCCATCCAGCGCAAGATGGACCTGGCCGAGGAAGAAGGGGATTGGGCGGCCCTGGCGAAGCTGTTGGAGCAGGTGTGGAAACAGGGTGGGAGTTCGGCAGCGAGCATTCGAAGCCGTCTGGCGAGGGCGTACAGGGAGCTGGCCAGGCTGCAACCTCAGCATGAGCTGGAGTATCTTCGCAAGGCGCATCGGCTGCAGCCGGAATCGGCGGAGATCCTGCTGGCCCTGGGCCGGGCCCTGGAAGCGAAGGGCGATGTGCATGGCTGCGAGAAATTGTGGTCGGCATATCTTGAAGCACACGACGAACAGGAGGTGGCCGTCGCACTGCATGCGTTGTTGCGCAAGGAACCGCTCAAGGCCTACCGGAAACTGGAGAGCGCCGATGAGGCGCACATGCCGCCGGCGCGGGCTTGGCTGCGGGCGCAACTCGCCCATGATGCCGGCCTGAGTGGACTGGCCATGGATCACATGCAGGAGCTGGTCAAGAAGCATCCGAGCCGACTCGTTTGGCGTACGTTCGGGGATTGGCATGCCGAAGAGGGCGAGTGGACGCAGGCAGCGCGTTGCTACCAGAAGGCTTTGCAATACGGTGCTGCAGGCAGCGCGGTTGACACCTCCGGTGAGGCTGACTAGATATAAGGAAAGCGGTTCTCTTGAGCCGCTGGCGGTCGCCGACGGGCGGCCGCCTTCGTATCAGGCGCCGGCTTTCGGCCGCAATGGAGCCAGCAACTGCTCCAGTTCCCCCGAGGCCTGCATCTCGCACACGATGTCGCAGCCGCCGATGAATTCACCTCGGACGTAAAGCTGGGGGATCGTGGGCCAATCGGAGTAGGCTTTGATCCCTTCGCGTACGGCATCATCCAACAGTACATTGACAGCAACAAAGGGAACGTGCATGGATTGCAGGATGGCGGCCACACGCTGGGAAAAGCCGCACTGCGGGAACTGGGGGGTTCCCTTCATGAACAACACCACCTCGTGGTCGTGCACCAGTTTGTCGATTTCTTCTTGGATGCGATCGGGCATCAGGCGACTCCTTTTTGTTCCGGGGTTCGGGTTTTGAGCACCAGGGCATGGATACGACCACGCATGACCCCCTCCAGGGCCTGATACACCATGCGATGTTGGTTGATGCGGCTTAAGCCGTCGAAGGCCGGTGAAACGACCTCGACCTCGAAATGATCGTCACCGGCGTAGGGCCGCACGCGCACCTGCGCATCCGGGATTCGATCCTGAATAAGCTGTATGATTTCCGCGTCGTCCATGGCCCTGGATGATATCTGCATTTGTGCCCCATTCTATCCCCGCCGGTCGCAACTGAATACACCCCTTTTCTGGGGCTATCGCCAGCCTCGATGAAGCGGTCATGCCGTGCGCACAGGCGCAGCCTCTCGAGAAATGTGGATGAGGTTTTTTTAATCCGCTCTTAAGCCGCATCTAATCCGGGGGTCATAATTTTCGCCCGCTTTTTCGTTCGACGATTGGACCTTAGGATCTGGAGAACCAGGGAGGAGAAATCATGTACAGATTCGCCGCCATCGGATTGTTTGCGGTATGGTTTGCCATCATGAGCACCGTTCCGGCCGTGGCCGGAGATCGCCAGTCACCCCTCTACCCGGTGACTGCGGTGGTCTACGACACCCGTGCCGATGAAGTGTATCCCTCGGTTGCGGGGCACTTTCTCGTCTACAGCGTACGCAAGAAAGGAGTCTACGGTGTCGTTCAGACATCCATCGATGACATCGGTGGTGAGGGACGCATGCCCGCGCATGTGCTGGCACGTGAAGCCATCCGTTTCGGTGTCGCCGTGCGCGATGGTGGAATCGGCTATGTGAGCAATCGCATGGGTCCCGTGAGCGCCTGGAAGCAGCAGTCCCAGGGGGAAGGCCAGATGTCCGTCACGGGGCTGGCCGTGTTCAGCGGTGCCCTCGTGCCCATGAATCTGAATGCATCCCCGGACGGCCGCGTGTGGTGTTTCGATACACCTCTTGACAAGGTGTTGCAGTCACGCGCCATCACCCAATTTGGCGACATCAGCAAACACATGGAGCTTCTCGGTCAAACCTGGCGTTTCTACAGCTCCGATGCCTTTCAGCACAAGCTGGCTTATCGAGCCACCCGGACCGGGAATCCGAGCAGGTTCCAGCCACCGGTCCTTTTTGTCATCCGCGGCGGCAAGAAGCTGATCATGATCGCCAACGCCTTCGACGGTGCCATCTCCCCGGATGGGAAACGGGTGGTGTTTGTGCGTGAGAACAACGGCAATTATGATCTGTGGCTGGAGGATCTGGACGGCGGCGGTCTGACGCAGTTGACGAGTTCCCCGTATGCGGATCTGGAGCCGGCGTGGAGCCCGGACGGGCACAACATCGCCTTTGTCTCCAATCGCGACAGTCGCGGGGATGTGCGCGTGACATCCATCTATGTCCTCAATCTGGACAGCGGAAAAACCGTGCGCCTGACCAACGCCCGCACCGCCACGGATGCGGGTCCGACGTGGTTGAGCACGCATGCCATCCTCTTTCATTCCAATCGCAGCGCCGCAAAGCCGCAGGCGCGCACGGTTTCCAACTGGAACATTTGGCGGGTAGATTTTGATATGCAGGAGGTTTTCCGATGAAAAGAATCACGTTGTTCTTCTTTGCGCTGTGTGTCGCTGTGCCCGCGGCCACGGCGGAAGGTATCCTGGATTGGCTCAAGCCGGCGGTGATCGAAGGTGTGAGCCCCGGGACCAAAGGTTCGGATGCGGCGGAATTGTTGACGCTGGAACCGGGTGAGACCGAGATGTATCCCAAGCCCTCGCCGGACGGACGCTTCCTTCTGGTCGTGAGTCGCAAGGGAAGGCATGTTTGGGTATCCCGCCGATTCGCGGAAAACGGCGATCCGGCCAATCGTGTGACCGAAGATCCCCATGCCCTGGATTCCATCGCCTGGCGGGACAACGGCCATGTTTATTTTCTCTCCGGTCGCGCCGGCGGTCTTGGACTGTGGCAGAAGATCGCCGACGGCGAGGGGATGTTGCGGCGCATTCTTGCCTTGCACGGGCGCTTGACGCAACCGCTGTTGCTTGCGGACAACACGGTGATCGCGGTGGAACTCACACCGGCCGCGGGCCGTGCCACCGTCAGGAAGCGGCGTTCGGACGCCTTTGTCAATTGGCGGTTCCCCGGTTATCACACGAGCATTGTGCACATTCTGAAGGACGGCAGCGTCCATCGGCTCACCGAGGGCGTCAACCCGGCCCTGTCGCCGGACGGCAAATGGGTGGTTTTCTCCATGCCGGTGGGACGCAGCGTGCATCTCTTCCGCATGCATCCGGACGGCTCGGATCTGATCCAGATCACCGATGCCCGCAGCGTGGATGTGCAACCCACCTGGAGTCCGGACGGCCGATGGATCGTGTTCACATCCAATCGCGCCCACCCGGACTTGCGTCAGGGCCGGCGCAGCAACTGGGATATCTGGGCCATCCAGCCCGACGGCCGAAACCTGATCCGGATCACGCGTGACCCCGCGCGCGACGGTGCTCCCGCCGTCGATCGCTCCGGTCGCATCTATTTTCATTCGGACCGCGCCATCAGCCGCCGCTTGCGGGAGGAACACCAGGTGAAGAGCGTTCCCCGCGGCTTCCATATCTGGACCATCCCCATGCCGGTATCTCCGTGAATCCATTGGAGGCGGGCTGGCGGCCCGCCTCCTCATGGATGGCCGGACGGTCGCTATTTTTTCTCTTCCTGGTCCAGGGGTACCGTGAAGCGGAAAAGAGTCCCTTGCCCGGGGGCGCTCTCCACCTCGATCTGCCCGCCGTGTGCTTCAACAATGCGTTTGCAGATGGCCAGCCCGAGGCCGGCACCCCCGGCCTCCCGGCTTCGGGCCTCGTCCGAGCGATAAAAGCGATCAAAGATATGCGGCAGGTGCTCCGGGGCAATGCCCGGCCCTTCATCCGCCACTTCCACGACGGCCTCCTCATGAGCGGGCCGGGCCCGGAAGTGAACCGTCGAGTCTTCCGGCGCATGCTTGTAGGCATTGTTCAACAGGTTGAAGGCCACCCGGCTCAGACGATCCGCATCTCCTTTCACGAACAGGCCGTCGGCGATATCCATCTCCAGGCGTACGTTTTTGCGTGCGAAGAGAGTCAGGTGTTGCTGACCCGCTTCTCTCAGCAGCAAGGATAGATCCACCCTCTCCTGGGCCAGGTCGAGCAGGCCGGAATCCGCGCGCGCCAGGGTCAGCAGGCCGTCGACGATGCGCTGCATGCGATCAATGATTTCAAGTTGCTGTTTTAAGACCTCCTCGTATTCCTTGGGGCGGCGACGCCGCAGCAAGGTGACCTCGATCTCGCCGCGCATGATGGTCAATGGGATGCGCAGCTCGTGGGAAGCGTCAGCGGTGAAGCGTTTCTGCGCCTGAATGCTGGATTCGAGATCATTGAACATCTTGTTCAGCGTGCGCATCAGATTGCGGATTTCACGATCCGGTGTGGAGAGGGAGAGGCGCTGGGTCAGATCGCCGGCGGCGAAACGCGTGGCCACGGCCGCGATTTCATCCATCGGTTTCAGGGCGCGACGAGCCATGACATAGCCTGCATAGGCACTGACAAACATGGAGATGAGCCCCAGGAGCCCACCGACCAGATACATGAGTTCCAGAAACGAGTGGATCTCGCCGGTGCTGCGTCCGAGCAAAATGACGCCGACGATACCGCCGGCACGATGCACGGGCATGGCCACGATGCGCAGATTGTCCTTACGCAACAGCGAGCGCGTAGAAACGAAAGCGATACGGTCTTCCATGGCCTTTTGCAGGGCCTCGGTCACGGCGCTGCCGCCGCGTCCGATCAATCCCCGCTCGGTGGAAAAGAGGACGATGCCGTTGGCGCCCACCAATTGCACGGAGCCGAGGAAATGGGCCGAGAAGCGAAGCAGTTCGTTGTTCCAATTGTAGAAGCGGGAATTCTCCAGTTCATGGGTAATGGTCTGTGCCTGCTGTCGCAGCTGTCGGTCGACGGCGGCGAACATCTGATTGGAAAGAACAACATAGAGCAGAACACCGGCGAAGAGAAGCAGCGACAATTCCACCGCCATATAGAGCAGGGCAAGGCGGCCACGAAAGGTGGAGATCAAACGGAAAAACCACCGCGGCCGCAGCTGCAGCGGCTTGACGCCGATGCGTCTCACGCAGGCGGAGCGTCGGTGCTGAGCATGTACCCCTGGCCGCGCAGGGTATGGATCAACGGCGGATCGAAGCCTTTGTCCACCTTGTTACGCAAATGACTGACGTAAACATCAATGACATTGCTTTCCGGATCGAAGTTCATGTCCCATACATGCTCGCCGATGCGGGTGCGGGATAGGACGCGGTTGGGGTTGCGCATCATGAATTCCAGCAACGCATACTCCTTGCTCGTCAGACGGATGGGTTTGCCCGCACGGCTCACCCGCCGCCGCATCGGGTCCAATTCCAGGTCGGCGATTTTCAGGATGGGGGATTTGCTCTCCGATCCGCGCCGCAGCAGCGCCCGGACCCGTGCCAGCAGTTCCTCGAAGGCAAAGGGCTTGGTCAGATAATCGTCGGCGCCGGCATCCAGGCCCCGGACCTTGTCTTCCACGGAATCGCGGGCGGTCAACATCAACACCGGCGTGGTGACGCCGCGCTCGCGGATTTCCTTGCACACGCTGACGCCACTCTTTTTCGGCAACATCAAATCGAGGATGATCAAATCGTATTCGTTGACCTCGGCCAGAAAACCGCCCTCTTCCCCGTCGTAGGCGCAATCCACTGCATGGCCTTCTTCACGGAGCCCTTTTTGGATAAACTGGGCGACGCGTTTTTCGTCTTCGACGACCAAAATCTTCATGGCTGCGAGTCTAGCAGCATTGAGGCCAAATCGGGAGGATCGCCGCCATGCGCCGGGACATCCTTGTTTTTGATATCGAAACGGTTCCGGACGCGACCGCCGCCCGGCGCCTTCTGGGACGGGCGGAGTGGACGGATCATGAGGCACGGGATGCACTTTCCGCCTATTTTCTGGAGAAAACGGGCGGAAAAAATGATTTTCCACGCCATCCCTTCCATCAGGTCGCGGCCATCAGCTACGCACACCTGCTGCGCGAACCCGGCGAGGACGGGAGCGAATTGGTGATCCGCCGCTTAGCCAGCGGCGGCGATGCCAAAAGCGTTGAACGCGATCTTCTTGAGGGTTTTTTTGGCCTGATCGGACGCCGCGCGCCGCAGCTGGTCAGCTTCAACGGACGCGGCTTCGATGTACCGGTATTGAAGTACCGGGCCATGGCGCACCGCATCGCTTGCCCCCGTTGGTTCTCCGAAGGTGACCGCTGGAACGGCTACGACGCCCGTTATTCCGGGGAATACCATCTGGATTTGCTGGAGGTGTTTTCGGATTTCGGTGCCTCGTCCCGCTGTTCGATGCACGAGGTGGCCACGGCCCTCGGTATCCCCGGCAAGCTCGATACGGCCGGCGGCGATGTGCGCGACTTGTTCGAAGCCGGAGACGTGGCTGCCATCCGTGCCTACTGCGAGACGGATGTGTGCACGACCCTGCTGCTGTTCTTTCGCTGGCAGTTGTTCAATGGCGCCCTGAGCGAGGGCGCCTACACCCGTGCCACCGAGGGGTTGCGCAATTATCTGCAGGGGGAAGCCGGGTCGCGGCCGCACCTGGGCGAGTTTCTGAAGGCATGGGAGGCGATGGGCTGAGCATGACCGACGGCATCGACCACGTCGGTGTCCGAGCCGTTTCAACCGGGCCCATCACCAGTCACCGCACTCCGCCCTCCATTCCTGCCGCGCAGCCGATTTATCATAAGTTCGTCCCAGGGATATCCACTCCAAGCAGTTTCAGCATCTTCTTCGGATCGGTCACGGGCAGGCGACAGCGGAAATTCTCGCATACATAGGCCGTGGCCCTGCCCTTGAGGGCCTTCTGGCCACGGCTGTATGGTGCCAGCCGGCTTAGGGCTTCCCCCGCCTTTCCATCCCCATGCCACAAGACGACCTTGTTCGGGAGGTAACGGCTGCGCAGGGCGCCCATCATGGCGCGGCCGGACGCGGAATGAAGATCGCCTGCGAGAACGACCTCGTAGCTTTTCCCCTCGGCAAACAGCGAGGCCGAGAGCAAGGACGCGAAGGCGGACGGCATCCGCGCCACCTCACGCGCGAAGGCCTGGCCGATGCTCGCGGCCTTCTGTTCCAGGCTTGAATCCCCGGTCATGCGCGCCAGTCGGATCAGGTTCATCATGGCGACCGAATTCCCGGATGGCAGGGCACCGTCGTAAGCATCCAGGGGCCGCAGCAGCAGTTTCTCACCGTCGTCGGGGGTAAGATATAGGCCGCCGGTCGGGGCGTGAAAGTGCTTCCACATGTCCGTATTCAATTGCAGGGCGAGTTCAAGATCCCGGGTTTCGAAATCGGTTTCATACAGTTCGATCAGGCCCCAGATCAGGTCGGCGTAGTCGTCGAGGTTTGCGGCCAGGGATGCGTCACCTCTGCGGTAGCGGTGCAGCAGGCGGCCATCTTTGTCCCGTAGATGGCGGAGAACGAATTCGGCCGTCCGACGTGCAATTCCGGCGTATTGCGGTTCATTCAGGCTGCGGGAGGCGATGGCCAGGGCGGCGATCATCAAGCCGTTCCAGTTGGTCAGGATCTTGTCGTCACGGAAGGGTTGCGCCCGTCTTTCCCGGGCAGCAAAGAGGCGTCGGCGGATACCTTCCAGGCGCGCTACCTCGAGTGGAGTGGAGGGTACGCGCCGCAGATAGAGGACGTTTTTCCCGTTTTTCTCCCCGCTTTCCGGATCGCTCGTGTGGCCTTCGGTGCTCAGGCCGTAGATCGAGGCGGCGAAGCCGGCATCTTCCCGACCCAGTACGTGTTCGAACTCCCTTTGCGTCCAGAGGTAAAACGCGCCTTCCCCGCCTTCGGAGTCGGCATCCTCGGCGCTGTAGAAGCCGCCGCCGGCATCATGCATCCGCCGCATGACATAGGCGATGATTTCGCGTGTTGTTCGTGCATAGACGGCCTTGCCGGTGGCCTGATAGGCCTCGGCATAGGCCATGATCAGCATGGCCTGATCGTAGAGCATCTTCTCGAAGTGCGGCAGCAACCAGCGCGCGTCGGTGGCGTAGCGATGGAAGCCGAATCCGACTTGGTCGTAGATGCCGCCGGCGCGCATGGCATCGAGAGTCTTCTCCACCATGTGCAGCGCCTTTTTGTCCCCGGTCTGCTGCCAGGAACGGAGCAGGAAAAGAAGATTTTGGGCCGCCGGGAATTTGGGTGCCGCACCGAAGCCGCCGTTTTCGGCATCGAAGGTCTCGGACAGCTCGCGGACACCCGCTGCAATCGTATCCAGTCCCGGGGTGGGACCTTTCTCCTGTGGGCGATTTAAGCGTACGAGCGCGGTTTTGAGCTGGGAGGCAGGGGCGAGGAGTCGTTCCCGGTCCGTGCGCCACAGCTCGTGGACACGCTGCACCAGTTCGATCAGGCCGATGCGCCCAAAGCGGCTGTGCTTGGGCAGATAGGTGGCGGCATAGAAAGGCCGCTTGTCCGGCGTCATCAGGACATTGAGGGGCCAGCCGCCGGAGCCGGTCAGCAGCTGCGCCGCCTGCATATAGATGCGGTCGATATCCGGCCGTTCCTCGCGATCCACCTTGATGGCGACGACGGTGTCGTTGAGCACCTTCCCCACCTCCGGATCCGAATAGGACTCTTGTTCCATGACATGGCACCAATGGCAGGTGGAGTAGCCGATGGAAAGCAAAATGGGCTTGTCCTCCCGCCGCGCCTTCTCGAAGGCCTCCTCTCCCCACGGATACCAGTCCACGGGATTGTGTGCATGCTGCAACAGATACGGGCTGTTCTCATGGATCAAACGGTTACTGTAGGTCATTCGGCTTACCTCGACGCCGGCCGTCCGGGCGGGAAGGAGCGCATTGCCCAGCAGGAATGCTGCACACACGAAGAACTGCAAGCGGGAAAGCATGCAAGGCGATCCCCGCCGCCGGAGATCCGAATTCGCGGCCTCGGGTCGTCGCGATCCGGGTGCGACCGGCATCGGTGGATGTTTCTTTTTATGCTGCCCGGATCGGCCCCGCATCGGCCAGTTCGGGTTCCGAATCCCCCACGGTACGCGCAAAGGCTTCGTGGAACCGGGCCGCCAGTTCCAAGGCCTTGCTGCGGTAAGCCTGCTTGTCCTGCCAGGAATCCTCCGGCTTGAGGACGCCGACATCCACGCCCGGGCATGTTTCGGGTACCTGAAGTCGGAAGATCGGATCCTCCCGATAGGGCACGGAATCCAGTTTCCCGGTCAAGGCCGCATTCAGCATCGCGCGCGTGGCGTTGATGTCCATACGCCGCCCGATCCCATACGGGCCGCCCGTCCAGCCGGTGTTGATCAGCCAGCATTGAACCTTGTGGCGCTTGATCTTCTCACCCAGAAGCCTGGCATAGCGGCGCGGATGCAGGGGCATGAATGGGGCCCCGAAACAAGGGCTGAATGTGGCCTCCGGCTCGGTGACACCGGCCTCGGTTCCCGCCACCTTGGCCGTGTACCCGAGCAGGAAATAATACTTGGCCTGCTCCGGCGTCAGCCTGGCGATCGGCGGCAGAACGCCAAAGGCGTCGGCCGTGAGCATGACGATGTTTTTCGGATGCCCGGCCACTCCCGGGTAAATGGCATTCGGTACATGGGTGATCGGATAGGCCGCACGTGTGTTTTCGGTCATGCGATCGTCGTCGAGATCCACATGTCGGGTTTTGATATCCAGGCAGACGTTCTCCAGGATGGTGCCGAAGCGTTGGGTCATGTTGAAGATCACGGGCTCCTTTTCGGGATCCAGATGGATGACCTTGGCGTAACATCCGCCCTCGATATTGAAGCTCCCCTTGTCGCTCCAGCCATGCTCGTCGTCGCCGATCAGATGTCGCCCGGGATCTGAGGAGCG
>CAZHOU010000006.1:0-22308 GCA_964534165.1 uncultured Zetaproteobacteria bacterium | reverse complement strand
TCCTCAAGATACATGGACATTTTGGATAGATCAATCGTTTTGGACAATTCGAAGGCGGGACTGGACTTGTGCTCCGCAACGTATGTCATTCCGGATTGCTCCGGTTCCTATGGGGTTCTCGACATGGTGCACGGGCCGCGACATTCTGTTGCCACAACGGGGATTCATCTGCTCGTCGTCGGCAACGTGCTGCGTCAGGCGTCCCCGAGGGGGGTGCTTATGGATTGGAGATCAGCGATCGTGGCGTCGGTCCTGGGCCTGTGTCTTGTCCCACCGCATCCGTCTGCGGCCTATCCGACGTTCTCTCGCCAAACGGGGGCATCGTGCCGGTTGTGCCATTTCCAGGGCATGCACGCTCTGACCCTGTATGGACGCGATTTTCTACGAAACGGCCTACGGGAAAGCAAAGCCATGAAAGAGCGTCGGCGGCGATGGGAACAAAAAAGACACGGCGGCCAGGGAGCCCGCGGCTCAGGCGGGAAGTAACTCCGCGACCAAACCGGCGACCACCTCCTTGAGCGACCCGGTGCGCGCAAAGATTCGTCTTTGACGAACATAGCACGGTCCTGCGGCCAGCGAGCGCCCAAGGGTCAAAAGGCGTTCCTCTTCCCCCATTTCAGTGGCGGCGGGCTCGAGCATGGCCAGCGTTTCCTCCAGCACCTGCCGCATCGGCTTGCAGTTTCCGTTTTCCTCCACGATCAATTGAGCCTCCATGCCGGCCCTCGAGGCACGAAAGAAATTTTCCTTTTGCAACCACCAATGCAGGGGGCGCAGAATGCGGCGATCTTTTCCCACCGGCGCTCGTTTGAGATAGGCGGCAAGAATGGAAACGAAAGCCGCCAGATTGACCGCGTCCGGGATGTTCGCCTGTGCATCCATGGCTCGCACCTCCAGAGTTCCCAGACGCGGCTGGAAGCGCAGGTCCCAATGCACGTCGCGGCTTGTCCTGAAGATGCCGGCACGCCTGGCAACGGTAAAAAAGTGGCGATACTCGGCCCAGCTTCCAAATGCCGGAGGAATACCGTAGCTGCGCATCGAGGCCAGTATGCGCTGGCGGAAGGAAGCATGCCCGCTGTCCCGACCCTGCCAAAAGGGCGAACTGGCGGAAGCGGCGAGCAACAGCGGCAGGTAAGGCTTGAGCGCGGCCATGACGCGAACAGCTTCGTCGCCGTCGGCCATTCCCACATGCACGTGCATGCCAAAGGTGACCATGATGCGGCTTAAGTATCCGGCTGCTTTGGCCTGTCTGCGATAGCGTGGCAGCGGTGTGATGCTGGGCAGGCGTGTACAAAAAGGGTGGCTGCCGGCACCGCACAGCGTCAGACCCAGATTGCGGCACTGCTCCTGCAGGCGGGCAACGCGGGCACGAAAGCTCTCCTCCAATGCATCGATGCTCTCGCAGGTCCTTGTGTTCACTTCCACCGTGGCCTGATTCATCTCGGGCTTGAGGCCAGGCTCACCGGCACAAGTCCGCATGAGGGGAAGAATGCCGTCGGCCAGATCCAGCGTCTTTGCATCGAGGATCTGGTACTCCATCTCAAGCCCCAGGGTTGAGGGGCCACCGTGGAACTTCATATCCGCCGGCGATAGGCGTCGATAGCCTCGCTCACCACCTGTGCGAAATAGGCGGCCCCGATCTTCAGCACCGGCTCGGCGAAATCGAACGACGGGCTATGCAGCGGGATGTGTTCGCAGCCCTCGGCGCAAGCGCCGAAGCGCACGTAACATCCGGGCACCTGCTGCAGATAGTAGGAAAAATCCTCCGATCCCATGCTCGGATGGTCCATGGCCGCCACCCCCTTGCGTCCGAGAAGCTTTTCCACGGCACGTTGGGCGATGGCGGTCTCGAAAGTGCTGTTGACCACCGGTGGATAGCCGGATTCGATCTCCACGCGAATACTGGCGTTGTGCAAGGCTGCCACCGCCTTGGCCATGCGCTTAAGGCCCTTGTGGATGTGTTCGCGCACCTCGGGACGGGTGCTGCGGATGGTCCCCTGCAAGATGGCCTTCTCGGCGATGACGTTGGCGGCGCTCCCCGCCTCCACACGGCCGATGGTGACCACGGAGGGGTGAGTGGGATTGATCTCGCGCGAAACCAGTGTCTGGATGGCCGTGATCAAAAGGCCGGCGACGACGACCGCATCCACGGCCTCGTGCGGCCGGGCGCCGTGGCCACCCTTGCCCTGCACATGGATGGCGAAGCGGTCCGAGTGGGCCGTGATGACGCCGTCGGCGACCATGATTTTGCCGACGCGGTAACGGCGGGTGATGTGACCGCCGAAGATGGCGGTTACGCCCTTGAGCCCCCCCGATCGAATGATGACCTTGGCACCGCCGCCGCGTTCCTCCGCCGGCTGGAAGATGAGGCGGACGTTTCCCCGCGGCGGCGCCTCCTTCAGCAGCGATGCAGCACCAAGGAGCATGGCCATGTGGCCGTCGTGACCGCAGGCATGCATGACGCCCGGATTGCGGGAGGAAAAGGGCAGTCCCGTGGTTTCTTCCCCCGGCAGGCCGTCCATATCGGCGCGCAGGGCGACGGTGGGCGTCTCCACCCCACCGAAATCCATGTGTGCGATCACCCCTCCGCCCTTGCCGCTGTATTCGTAAGGAATCTGCAGGCGGTCGAGTTCCTTCATGATCAAGGCCGCCGTGTGCTCCTCCTCAAAGGCCAGTTCCGGCCGCCGATGGAAGGCACGGCGCAATTTCACCAGGTGGGGGTAGATGTGTTCGGCGTTCTCGATAAACATCGTTTGCCTCGTCGACCTGTTCAAATTATAGCCCATATGGGATGCATGCGGTTTGCTTCTTGCCTTTGACAACGGCCGGCACAGAACACACGGACCATCGGCGACCGGTGGAGGGCAAGCCCGTGGAAAAGGGCGACAGATCGTAGCCGTGGCCGCCTCACCCGCTCGCATGGCCTTCACGAGATTTCCGGGCTAGCCCGGATTTTTCATATGATCGCGGATGGATGGCGCAGGATGCGCGAGGGCGGGGCGCGCCTGAAGGCAAGAAGCATAGCCGTCGCTACGGTGCGTAGCCAAAGGCGCGCATCCGGTCCGCGCAGACAAGCAAGGCGCCGCGAAATGCAACGTGTCATGCTGCAAAAGCCCATCCATTCCGATCCAACCCCCTTCAAGTTCCTCGTTCTTTCAAATCCCGGCGCATGGTCATCATGAAAAATCCGGGCTAGCCTTCCGGCATGTGCGTGATGCGCCTCCATCCCCTGCCGCCGAAGAGACTTCCGCTCTCCGGCCTCTACCTGGGTCAGCAGCTGCACCGAGCGGGGACCGGGAAGGTCACGATCTATGCCAATTTCATTGCCAGTGTGGACGGGCGTATCGCCCTTCCCGCCGCGGATGACGAGTTCGCCGTTCCGGCGCACATCGCCAACGCCCGCGACTGGCGCTTGTATCAGGAACTGGCGGCACAGGCCGATGTCATGCTGACCAGTGGCCGTTATTGCCGCCAACTGACGGCGGGTCGGGCGCAGGATCTGTTGCCGATCGGGCCGGAACCGGAATACCGGGATTTGAGGGATTGGCGGAAGGCGCGGGGACTCTCACCCCAACCGCATGTGGCGATCCTGAGCGCCGGCCTGGACATCCCCACCTCGGTGTTTTCGCGCTTGCGCGACCGCAGGGTTTACGTGGTCACCACCACCCGCGCCGATCGCAAGCGGCAGGAGACGCTGGTGGCGCACGGCGCTCGCATCCTTCACGCCGGTGAGGGATCGCATGTGGATGGGCGCATACTGCACCGCCGTCTAGCCGAACTCGGGTTCCGCAGCGTCTATGCCGTCGCCGGACCGCAGGTTCTGGCCACCCTGCTCGCCGCCAGCGTGCTCGACCGTCTTTTCCTGACCCTGCACGGCTCACTTCTGGGAGGCGGCCGTTTTCACACCCTTTTGCAGAGCGAACTGGAAGATCCCGTCCGGCTTATGTTGCGCTCCCTGTACCTTGACCGGGATGGCGGGAACGAACAATTGTTCGCCCAATTCGTCCCCGTCTACCCCTCCAGCTCACGCACAGTGGAGTGAATCCGTTCCACCGCCCAATCGATCTCATCCTCCGTGATGATGAGCGGCGGAGCGAAACGAACCACGGTCCCATGGGTCTCCTTGCTGAGAATGCAATGACGCAACAGGTGCTCGCAGAAGGTGCGGGCGCGAATCTTCTCCTCGTCCAGTTCCATGCCGAGCAGCAGCCCCCGCCCCCGGATCTCCCGGATCAGGGGCGAGGAAATCCGCTGCAGCCTGCGCATGAACAGAGAGCCCCGTTCTTCGGCATGCTCGACCAGGTGTTCTTCGCTCAGGATGTTCAGTGCCTCCAGGCCGACGGCCGCGGCCAGGGGATTGCCGCCGAAGGTGGAGCCATGATCTCCGGGCGCAAACACATCCATGACATCTCGCCGTGCAAGGAAAAGGGAGACGGGCATCACACCGCCGCCCAGGGCCTTGCCGAGCATCAAGCCGTCCGGTTGCACTTCCTCATGCCAGCAGGCGAGCAACCTCCCGGTTCTCCCCAGGCCCGTCTGGATCTCGTCTGCGAGCAGCAGCACGTCGTGCTCGCGGCAGATGCGCGCGCAAGCGGCGAAGTAGCCCTGCGGTGGCGTGCGGATGCCGCCCTCACCCTGGATCGGTTCCACGAGGAAGGCAGCGGTCTCGGGGCCGATGGCTTGCTCGAGTGCTGCGGCATCGCCATAGGGGATGCGTTTGAAACCGGTGGGGAAGGGACCGAAGCCGCACCGGTATTGCGGCTCCGACGACATACCGACGATACTGATGCTGCGACCGTGAAAATTTCCGTCGCAGGCGATGATCGTGGCTGTCCCTTCCGCCACCCCCTTGACCGTGTAGGCCCATTTGCGCGCGGCCTTGAGCGCCGTTTCCACCGCCTCGGTACCGGAATTCATCGGCAGCGCCGCATCCATGTGCGTCAGTTCGCAGGCACGCTTGAGGAACGGCGCCAGGCGGTCGCAGTAGAAGGCGCGTGAAACCACATCCAGGCGCTCCGCCTGCTCCTTGAGAGCGGCGATGATGCGGGGATGGCAATGGCCCAGGCTGACCGCGGAATAGGCGCTCATCATATCCATGTAGCGCCGCCCCTCCACATCCCAGACATAGACCCCTTCACCGCGCGTGAGCACGACGGGCAGGGGATCGTAATTGTGGGCACAGTAACGTTGTTCGAGCGCGATGATTTCCCGGGAGTTCATGCCGGCACCAGTGCTCGCAGAAGGTCCTGAATCAGGACCAAGGTGCGGCCGCCACGGTCCAGGGCGGGATTGAATTCGGCGATCTCGGCTCCAATCAAACCGCCGGATTTGGCTGCCATCCGTAACGCCGGTAGGATCTCGTGGCCGCGTATGCCATCCGGCACCGGCGAACCCACGGCGGGGGCATCGCGCGGATCGATGCCGTCCAGGTCGATGGAAATACCGAAGCCCGCCGTGCCTGTGCCGGCGATGCGCACGGCCGATGCCATCACCGCTTCCAGGCCACGGCGCCGGATTTCGGCCATCTTGTAAACACGAACGCCTAGTTTCGCAAGCAGGGACTCCTCGGCCGGCTCGAAGCTACGTACGCCGAGAAGGACCACGTGCGCCGGCAGGATCGCCGCATCCGGCCCGGCCAGGGATGTCAACGACTGCGGGCCGTATCCGAGCAGACAGGCCAAAGGCATGCCGTGAAAGGCGCCACTGGGGCTGGTTTCCGGCGTATGACTGTCCATGTGGGCATCGATCCAGATCAGACCCAGGCGTCCGTGCCGGCGAAGGGCGCAGGCGGCTCCGCTCCAGGTGCCCGTGGCACAGGAGTGATCGCCTCCGAGCACGGAGAAGAAATGCCGCCGCCGGACTTCCCCTTCCACGATCCGTGCCACCTCCTTGGCGACGGCGGCGACGGCTGCAAGATCCTCCCCGAAATCCTGCTCCGGCTTCACAACGGACGTCCATGCGGCCCGGATGCCATGGCTGCGCAAAGACGCAGCCAACCTCCGTGACTGCAGCGCCGCCGGACCCGAGGCGCAGCCCCGGTTTTTGGCACCGCGACCGCTGGCGACACCGATCAGGTGCAGTGCCGGTTTTGCGACACCGGATTGCAGGGGTTCCTCAAGCATGCCGTTGATAGTATAGCCGAGCTGAACGACCGCTTCGCGCCGGCGTACGTCGATCATCGTGGAATCCACATGAACGGATCACCCTTCACCATCGACCTGCATCCATCCGGCATTGCAATCACCCTGTCCTCCTACCCGGTGCGAATGCCGGTTCCCAATCGGCCGTCCATCCAGGACTGCAGGCAGAAAAACACGAGACTTTCCACAGTTGGCTTTTGTCAAATCAAAGAGGAGGCCGATCGGCCTCCTCGAATTTGTGCACCCACGAAAAAGTTTCAGAAATGATACGAGAGCGTGGCGGTTGCACCCCAGATCTTCACTTCGTCGGTGGGCAGGATGTTGACATTGGTCCAATACTGCGTCCACTCGCCGCCGACGGAGAGAACGTCCTGCACATAGTACTCGGCGCCACCGCCGTAGCTGAGCCCGGTTTCGGTGTACGCGGCTTCCACACCGGAGACGGTCTTCTTGAATCTTGCCGTCGTGCCACCGATCATCCCAAACACACGAAAATCCGGGGTGACGGGAAACTGCACTTTCCCCAGGTAAGATAGAAAGTAGCTGTCGGAAAGCTTGATGTTGCCGGTGGTTCCCGATCCCGTGGAACCGAACCGCAATTCGGCGCCCAGATAATCCCCGATATCCACACCGATCTTGCCGTAGCCACCGAAAACCGTCTCTTTCTGATTGACCGTCGCGTTCTTGAGTTCCAAGCCGAAGCCACCGATGCCGCCGCCGACATAGGGACGGAGGTCAAAATCGTTGTCCGTGTCGATGCGATAATCCCTGTCGCCGTCAAAATCCCGTGCCGGAACCGCCGCCGGAGCCGCCAGGAGTCCCATGAACACAAAGATGGAAACCAGTCTGAGAATTTTCCGCATGTCCGCCTCCTTGTTTTTTGGCCGCACATTACCCGCACCGGCAAAAGCGTCAAGAATGATTTCACCGCCGGAGGCATGGATCGGCGTTCAGAAATTCGAGCATCGGGAGGCTGTTCTGGATGACAACACGGCTCCAGGAGGCATACGGCACGACCAAACGCCGCGTTGCAGTCAGAGGGGCACCGAGCACTCGTGTCAGGATGACACGCAAACTGCCGGAATGGGCCACCACCAGCACATGCATGCCCCTGGAATCTGAAATGATCGCCTCCCAGCCGGCCGTCACCCGCCGGGCGAAGGCTTCGAAATCTTCCGCCCCTGGAATCCGCATGCCCACGGGATTCTCGCGCCACCGACGCAATTGCCCCGGATATCTTTGATCGATCTCCTCCCTGCTCAAACCCTCCCAGGCCCCGTAGTGCATCTCGGCAAGGCGTGGTTCGATGCGCAGTGGGATGCCCGCGAAAGCGGCCCAATCCTGCGCCGGTGCAGCACAACGAGACAGGGGGGAAGAAACGATGATCTCCACGCCGGCGGCAAGATGTTTCCAAACCCTGTCCATCCTTTCTCTTCCACGCCGGGTCAGTGCGTCATCGGTTTGTCCGCGATAGCGAACCCCGCCCTCGAGTTCACCATGGCGCAACAGATCCACCACGGTCATTGCCATCCATACCCCCAAGACTTTTTCCCTGCTACCAAATACGCTACCGTACGCTGCAAACAAAGGAAGTGAGGATCCGGGATCGATGTCCGACAAACGCCAAGCAGCCATGGAACATGTCCGCGCCCTTCTGGAATACATTGGTGACGATCCCCGCCGTGAGGGCCTTGCCGATACCCCCATGCGTGTACTCGCGGCCTTCGATGAGTATTTCACCGGCTATTGCGAGGATCCGCGAGAGCATCTGGAGAAGACCTTCGAGGAAGTGGAAGGCTACGACGAGATGGTCCTGGTTTCCGACATTGACGTCCACAGCCATTGCGAGCACCACTTGGCCCCGTTCGTGGGCAAGGCGCACGTGGCCTACATTCCCAATGGCAGAATCGTCGGTTTGTCCAAGCTGGCGCGGGTCGTGGATGTTTATGCCAAGCGTCTGCAGGTGCAGGAGAAATTAACCATGCAGATCGCCCGGGTGATCGAAGAAGTGCTCAAGCCGGCCGGGGTCGCCGTGATCATTCAATGCCGGCATTTTTGCATGTGCCATCGCGGAGTCGAGAAGCCCAATGCCTGGACCACGACCTCCAAACTGACCGGTGCTTTTCTCAACAATCCCTCATCCCGTCTGGAATTGTTCAATCTGATCGGCATGCACAAGGACTGACCGTGCCGGTGCACGATTCGGTCGGGGTGTTGCTGGTAAACCTCGGTTCCCCGGAAGCGCCTACACGCCCGGCTCTGCGCCGCTACCTCCGGGAATTCCTGTCGGATCCCCGGGTGGTGGACAAGCCACGTTACCTCTGGTTGCCGATCCTGCACCTCATCATCCTGAACATCCGGCCGTCGCGCTCGGCCAAACTGTACCGCAAGATATGGTCCAGGGACGGTTCACCGCTGCTGGTCATCAGCGAACAGCAGCGGCTGCAGTTGGAAAGCCTGTTGCAACGCCGGCATGGAGGGAAGATCCGCGTTGCACTCGCCATGCGTTACGGGCGGCCGTCGATCGGCAAGGAACTCGCAGGCTTGCTCTCGGCCGGCTGCCGCCATCTTCTTGTCCTTCCGCTGTTTCCCCAATATTCGTCGGCGACAACGGCTTCTGTTTTCGATGCTGTGGGTGCGGCCTTGAACAGCCGGCGCGATTTGCCGGAAATCCGCTTTGTGCACGACTACCATGATCACCCGGCCTACATCAAGGCCCTGGCCGCCGGTGTCCGTGAAACATGGGCGCAAGGCGGGGAAGCGGAGAAACTGCTTTTCTCCTTCCATGGCATCCCTGCGCGCTATTGCCATGAGGGCGATCCCTATCCTCGGCAGTGCCGGCACACCGCCGTCTTGTTGGCCGCAGAACTCGGTCTGGAGGAATCGCGCTGGCAATTGTGTTTCCAATCCCGCTTTGGCGCCGAAAAATGGCTGCAACCTTATACAGACGAGACCCTGATTCGGCTTGCAAGGGACGGCATCAAACAAGTCGATGTCGTTTGTCCCGGGTTCGCCGGCGATTGCCTGGAAACCCTGGAAGAAATCGCCATGGAAAATCGGCAGGCGTTCCTACATGCAGGTGGCGAACAGTTCCGTTACATCCCTGCACTCAATGCACGTCGGGATCATATCCAGACACTGGCTGAAATCGCCGAACGTCACTGTTGTGGCTGGCTTTCCGAAGATCGCGTATCCTGACGGGGCGAACACATGAATGCGCCATCCAGGCCGGGCGAACCGCAACGCGTGAAGCTGCCGCTGCCGCTGCTTCCTTCCGGACCTGACGGGGTTCACGACGCCTCACCGTACGGGCCCGACCCGAATGGCACTCTGCATCCACACGAACTCGCGTGTGGAAAACGATGTCCGACTCCCTTGTGCACCCGACCTGTTGCATAACCCGGTGAAGGAAAAGGTGAGCCGGAATTCAGCTCCCCTCGCCCAACCTGCTTTTGCAGCGTTGCTGCATCTGCATCCGGGATATGCCGGTCATGCGATATCCTTCGCGCCGCCATCGCAAGCTGCCTTGCCATCCAATAACTGGCGGAGAGAGAGGGATTCGAACCCTCGGTGCCCCTTGTGAGGGCACACACGCTTTCCAGGCGTGCACCTTCAACCGCTCGGTCATCTCTCCGAGACCACCCATGCAACGACTGCGGACGCGCAGGATAAGTTCCGCATCGATCACAGGCAAGCCGGAGAGGGCCGTCGATTGAGCCCTGCAGGATGGATGATGCCGTGCAGCGCCCGGAACTGCCTACGGACTCCCGTAGGTCGTCTCCTGGCTGAAATCCGTCCATACATAGGTGGGATGGACAAACTCCTCGTTCGGCACAAAGAAGGTCGCCAATTCAAGCGCACCCACTGTCGTCCGCCCGACGGTATGCAGGGCACCCTTGATGGTCCCCCAGGTCAACCCCACAAGCACATTGCTTTCTTTGCTGGTATTAATCATGTTCTTCGGAACTTCAAGCCAGCCGGTTGCCGCATTGGCCAGCCCGCGACCAAATTTGTTCGCCACCTGGGAACCATAATTGTCTCCCGCGACAGCGAAAGGAGCCCCCAACGCAAATACCAGGGCAAACATCGCGGGCAGCGCCGCAATACGCATTTTGTTCAACATATTCACCTCCATTCTTGGCTTCGCCGCCAAAGGCGTCATTCTGAGTGTAGACCATGACGAACTTGACAAGCAAGGAAGTGACTTCGATCCTTATTTCTTCCTTGCCCGGGGATGCGCCGCATCGTAAACAGCCGTCAGGCGCCTGAGATCCAGGTGGGTGTAGCGTTCGGTCGTAGCCAGGGAGGCATGGCCGAGGAGCTCCTGAATCACGCGCAGATCAACCCCTCCCGCCAACAAGTGCGTGGCAAAAGAATGGCGAAGCTTGTGCGGTGTGACCGAAACGTCCGCTCCCGTTGCAAGCGCACGCTGCTTCAGCATGCGTTGCACGCTGCGTGTGGACAACCGGCCAAGGCGCCTGTTCAGGAATAAGGCATCCCGCGCGGTTCCCGCAGCCGCCGGCCTTTGATCCAACCACTGTTGCAGCAGAACACGTACACCCCGGGGGATCGGCACAACCCTCTCCTTTCCACCCTTGCCTCGAACCCGCAATTCCGAAACGTCGAGATCCAGATCTTCCAGATTCATTCCCACCGCCTCGGAGACACGCAACCCACAGCCGTAAAGCAAACCAAGCAAAGCCAGATTCCGTGTCTCCAACGTGGCGTTGGTGGGTTTCAGAAGCAATCCGGTCTGTTCCGGTGGCAGCGCACGCGGCAGGCGTTTGGATTGCCTCGGGGCCGTGATTCCTGCGGCCACATTGTCCGCACACCAGCCGCAACGGACGGCTGTATCGAAAAACCCGCGCAAGGCCGACAGGCGACGGGCCAGGCTGGCGGGAGCCATCCCCCTTGCATGGGCGTGGACCAGCCAGTCCTGCACCTCCCTCCGTGATATCTCGCAGACGGAAACATCGCCGCAATGCTGCAAAAAAGACCCGAGGTCGCGCCCGTAGGCTGCGACCGTATGGGGGGAAGCCAAACGCACGTTCTTGAGCTGATCCAGGAATTCCCTGATCGCTGTCGCCAACGAGATCGAAGGCCCCTTCCGCATCGCCTTTACATATCCCCGCCGGCGATCTCCACACGCCCTCCTCCCAGGGCCTTGGCCACGTACATGGCCTGCTCGGCAGCCGCGATGAGAAACTTCACCCGTGTATCCTGCTCCGGCAACGAGGAAGCCAAGCCGATGCTGACACGGAGTTGTTGCTCCCCGGCTTGAAGTTCATTGCACTTCCGAAGAACATCAGCGGCGATGTTCTCGGCTTTCCATGATGGACAATCCGGGAGCAACAGTACGAACTCGTCTCCTTCCAATCGAATCATCGGATCATGCCGGCGCACGATCCCCTTGATCGCAGCGGCGAGTGCGTTCAGCACCTCATCCGCCTTTTCCCCCGAACGCTCCCGGATGGCCTGAAAGGCATCGACATCCAAATACATGCAGGAAACGCCCACACCCTTTCCGAACCACTTCGACAACGGCTGATTGCTGTAGGGCTGCAGGAAACGGAGATTGCGACTCCCGGTCGCGGCATCCGTGATCGCCGATCGTGCCAAACGTTCACGAGAAACCGCATGTTGAAGACTCAGGCTGACCACCTGCCCCAGATGTTGTAGAAAATCCGACCCCTGTCCGGGGCTGAATCGCTCGCCGTCAACGGCACCCAGGCCCAACACTCCGAAAGGCTGCGAAAGTTCCCCCAAGACCAGCAAAGCCATGGATCCCAGATGGTGATCACGGGGCTCAAGCCATTCAAAATTCTCCTGACCGCTTAATCGCAGCAGCCATACATGCCGTCGGTGCAGGCCCTGTTTCTCGATCTCCCCGCGCTCGATCCAGATTAGCTCGCGTCCGGAGATCCCCTCCATCCTGGAACCATCGATCAGGCCGCCGCGCTCGAACCAGAACCGGACCATGTCGAGGTCAAATCCTTCCCGTAATCCACGCAGCAATGTGAAACACATGGCCTCCGGATCGGGTGCAGCCAGCACGGTGGCCTCCAGGCGTGACAAGTGCTGAAACAGGCGATCGTTTTTTCGCAACCTGTCCATCACCTCGGCCACGTACTGGCGCAACAATCGATTTTCTTCCGCTAATTGCTTGATACGGCGGCCTGCGTGATCCTTGATTCGAGGCGTGGGATCTTCCGCCCTGGATACGGTTCGATCTGTCACGGTCTTCGCCCCACCGCACCGCTCATTGCAGGACCGGGGTTCGTCCGGCGGCCAGTTGCGCCGGCTGAGATGAATAAAGGGCGTATTTGAGCGGCACGATCCGCTGCATATCCCCAGCCTGCACCCTGTGGGCCAGGAACCTCAAGGTCTGTGGATGTGGATGCGCGATCACGATGACAACGCCATGACGAACGAGCCGCTCCTTCGCCAATCGCCATGAGGACTCCAGATCATCCGGATTGAGGCTGTCGTCCAGAAAGACGTGCCTCTCGCCCCAACGCAGTCCAGCCTGCCGCGCCACCCTCCCGGCCACGGAACTCCGGCTGGTGCGCGAGTCGACAAAAAAGAGCCCCTTCTCGCGGCAGATTTGCATCACCCAACGCATCGGCGTCGCCATGGACGTCAGGCGTGAGCCCATGTGATTGTTCACTCCCATGGCATAAGGCACGCGGGAGAGATCCGCAAGCATGGTCCGCTGCAATTCCTCCTTGCGCATACCTCTGCGCAGGAACGTTGCATCCATGTGCGCTGCGAGCCACTTGTTTTGTGGCTCCATCGGCAGGTGCAAAAGAACGATACGTCCCTGTCGATGCGCCAATGCGGCCGCTTGCCTGGCATAGGGGGCTCCGGGGATGATCGCCAATGCCACCGGGTAGGGGAGGGCGAGCACCTTGCGTACGGCATCCATGTTGTAGCCCATGTCATCCAGGATCAGGGCAATACCGTGCCGCACGGGGGCCGATCGTGGTGATCGCAGCATCCCTTCACCTGACATGATCTTCAAGGAGGCCAATCTCTCCTTGTCCTCAAATACGACGGTGGCATGCCGTGGTGGTAAAGATGCCCGGACTTCCTGAACGGTGCGACGAACGCTGTGACCCGCAAGCCAGCCGAAGAACAAAGCCACAACCCCCGGCACCACCAGCAATGCGACGTATCTCCAGGCACCTCCCCGAAAAAAACCGCGCAATTTCTATCCCGGGATGGTCATAAGATCACGGGGACGATTTCTTCCGCTGGAAAAGCCGGAAAACCAAGACGATCGAAAAAGAGAGAGCCCTTGTCCGGATATGGCTTCTCCAACCTCATCCTTACCTCCCCCGGCCCCGGCTGCAGTCAACCGGGAATCACCGCCTTCAAGGCGTGCATGCCCTTCAGGATATCCAATGCACGTTGCAAGGCCACATCTTGCTGCAAGCGTTTGCGCATGGCGGGACTGATCTCCACCCGCGGTACAGCCGACTTCTTCCTGGCGCTGCCATTCGTCAAGTGCCCCCGCAAATTTCTTTCGAAAACGGAGGGCAACCGTTCGGTACGCCGGGTGTTGACGGCCAAGCGGATCGGCTCAACCTCGACATCCGGCTGGATGCCCGTCGCCTGAATCGAGCGGCCACTGGGCGTGTAGTACAACGCGGTTGTCAACTTGATCGCCGAGCCGTCCGGCAAAGCCACCACGGATTGCACCGAGCCCTTGCCGAAGCTTCGCCTCCCGACAATGACAGCGCGATGGTTGTCCTGCAAGGCGCCGGCAACGATTTCAGAGGCGGAGGCCGAACCATTGTTGATCAGTACGACCAATGGCACGTTGTTCAGGATATCCCCGGGAGTGGCCCTGAACGTAAGGTTGCGATTGGTGCGGGATTTCGTGCTGACGATTGTGCCCTTGTTCAGAAAGAGATCGGCCACCTCCACGGCTTGATCGAGCAGGCCACCGGGGTTGTTGCGCAGATCGAGAACGGCGCCAAGGAGCTTTCCTCCAGCCTTCCTCTTCAACTCCATCACCTTCTCACGCAGGGAGCGGGTGGTGTGCTCCTGGAATTGGGTGATCCGCAGATAGGCATAGCCCGGCGCCAGCAAATCCCCTTTGACGGATTTGACCTTGATGACGGCGCGCACGATCTTGAAGGTGAGGGGCTTGGACTCGCCGCTGCGGAAGATGGTCAGCACAATCGAGGTCCCCGGCTTGCCCCGCATCAGCTTGACGGCTTCCGGCAATGTCAGGTCGCGTGCCAGTTGATCCCCGATCTTGATGATCAGATCGCCGGCCTTGATCCCGGCGCGATCCGCCGGGGTATCCTCGATCGGTGCAACGATGCGGATTCCACCTTCGGCGGGAGCGATTTCGATGCCCAGACCGCCGAACTCGCCTTTGGTATCCACTTGCATTTGCTTGTACATTTCCCTGTCCAGATAACTGGAATGCGGATCCAGATGACTCAACATTCCGGACAAGGCTCCGTCGATGAGTTCCTCGTCACTCACCTGTTTGACATAGGAATGGCGGACAATCTCCATCACCTGCGAGAATTTTTGCAACTGCCGGTAGTCCGTAGCCGCCGAGGCTTTGCCTGCCAGTGAATTCCAGGCTGCCAGTCCTCCCGCAATCACCAGCATGGCAGCAGCCATCACGACAACTCTTCGCGCAATCACCTTCATTTTTCTCACTCCATCGAAATCATGGCATCGCCCCGGGCCACCGCCTGCACCATCGCACGGGATTCACGGCGTTGCCTCGATCCCGGATCTCAAAATACAAGCGCACATTCTCCACCCAGCCCGTATCGCCTGCATCGGCCAGCACGTCTCCCGCCCCGACCCAGTCGCCCACGTGTTTGTAGAGGGCATCATTGTGCGCATATACGGTCATCAGTCCATCTCCATGGTCGACGATCATCATCAGGCCGAAGCCCCCGAACCAATCGGCGTAGCGTACCTGACCGGGAGCGACGGCCTTAACCTGCCTGCTGCCTCGATTGGGCGCAAGCTCAACACCGGCAAGCCGCGCCCGTCCGATACCCGGACGCCGACCGAAGGAGACAACAATTCGGCCTCGAAGCGGCCAGGATAACCGGCCCTTGAGACGGCGCATCGATACCCACCGGGCCGCGACATCGGTGGAGGAAAGAGTGGATCCCAGGCCAGATAGGAGTCTCCTCAGGGCAGCCTCCTCCCGTGCCAATTCGCGCTCGCGTTGTCTTTGCAGCCGCACATCCGCGCGGATCCTGTTCCACAACGCCCGCTTTGCCCGCTCCCGTGCAACCAAGCGGGCTTGTTTCTGCAGATTTTGCCGTTGCAGGATCACCAGGCGGGAGCGCTGCTGCTTGATTTGTGTCTCCACCTCTTGCAGGTCGGCAAGGGCCCGGACATATTGGTGACGCAGATCCGCCTGGACGTGCATCAGGCTCGCCAAAAGAAACCGCCGATGCGGAATCGTCGCCACATCGGTGCCAAACAAGGCTTCCAGCCAAGGAGAAGGCGAGCCTGTGCGGCGATAGGCCACCACTGCCTCGTTCATCATCCGCCGCCGCAATCTCTCCAGCCGTTGCGACAATCGCCGTTCCCGGACCTTGAGAACACCAAAGCGGATGTCGGCTTCCTTCAGGGCCTTTTCGGCCTGCAAAAGCTCTTTTTTCGCCGCCACCCTCTCCCGATCCAGTCTCTTCAAGGTGCGCCCCAAAGGCCCAAGCCGTGACTCGAGATGCCGTCTCAGGGCCGCAACTTGCGCCCTCTGCCGCTGGATCGATGCAAGCCGCGCGCTTGCGTCGTCCGCGTCCGCCGCATGAGATACAAGGGGAGCAGCGAGGGCCAGCCCCCCGAGAAAAGCAAACGCGCGCGTAATCCGGAAAGAGGCGGCCTTCATGCCCGATGGTATGGATGGCCGTGCACGATCGTGGAAGCGCGGTACAATTGTTCCAGCACCAACAATCGGACCAACCGATGCGGCAGGGTCAGCGGCGACAGGCTCCAGACCTCCCTGGCCGCCTGACGCACCTCGGCCGCCACGCCATCGGGGCCACCGATCACGAAGGGAAGATGCGCGTCCCCCCGCTGCCGGCTCAGCCACTGCGCCCACTCCCGGCTGTTCATGCAGCGGCCGTGCACATCGAACAAAATGTAATTCGTTCCGGCCCGGCGGCGAATTCGTCGTGCCTCCTCCTGCAGACGCTGGCTCCTCTGCCGTGCCCTGCTCTCCTGCAACTCTTGGATCCGACATGGAGCGTAGCGATGCAGCCGTTTCAGATACTCGGCCTCGGCCGCCGCCAGATCCGCATCGCCCCGACCGACTACGATCAGGCGCAACTGCATCTATTTGCAGGCATCCGCAATGGCATGTGGTTGCGCATCCGGACCACCCCACAGGCGCTCGAGCTGGAAGGTTTCCCGGATTTCAGGCAGAAACAGATGCACAACCACATCCCCAAGATCGATCAACAACCATTCCGCGGCCTCCAGTCCTTCCACACGCACCGACAGCCCCTGTTTGTGCGCCGCTTCGATCACGGCTTGCGCCATGGCTTTCAATTGCCGGCTGTTCCGGCCGCTGGCCAAAACGAAATGATCGGTCACGGCGCAACGCCCGCGCACATCGATGATCAGGGTGTCCATGCCTTTCTTGCTTTCGATGGCGCACAGCACGGCTTTTGTCAGCGCCTCAATTCCGTTGTCCATCTTCTCCATACATCCTTTCAATCTCATTTCTCACACATTCCGGCACCAGGCCGGCAAGAGTACGCCCGGCCGCGGCCAGGGAACGGATCCTGGTAGCCGAAATATCCGGCAATTGCGCCGGAATATACAACATGTGCCCGTAATCCTCCCGTGCCCGAAGCGCCTGCCATTGTCGCACATCCAACCGCCGCCAACCTCGGGCGCCCGGAGGGCGGCAACCCGTGCGTGCAAAGACCGCGACATCGCACAACTTGCGATGCTCCGGGTAATCCACCCAAGTGGATAGAGCGGCAAAGGCATCCGCACCGAGCAACAGAACGGGATGACGATCGGGAAAGTCGCGGTGGATCCGCCTCAGGGTCTCGACGGTCGCCACCGGATGCGGGCTTCTCACCTCCCAATCGCAGACCCGGACCCGTTCAAAGGCGGAAAAAATCCTCTGCAGCCAGCGCAGCCGCATCCCGGCATCGGCTTTCCCGGAGAGCGCGCGATGCACGGGTCGGCCGGCCGGCATCACCCAGATCTCCGGCAGATCGAGGGCCATCAACGCCTGCTCCACCAATGCCACATGCCCCATATGGGGGGGATCGAAACTGCCGCCGAAAATGCCCACCGCCCTCAAGCCCTGTGCGGAAAGGGGGCCGCCGCTACTCTCGGACCTCGCCATGCCCCAACACGATCCATTTCTGCGTCGTCAGCCCCTCCAGTCCCACCGGGCCACGTGCATGCAGGCGGTCGGTGGAAATGCCGATCTCCGCCCCCAAGCCGTATTCAAAACCGTCGGCAAACCTTGTGCTGGCGTTCCACATCACGGAGGCGGAATCCACTTCGCGCAGAAAACGTCGGCCGGCCGTATAATCCTCCGTCACGATGCTGTCGGTATGGGCGGAACCGTAGCGCTCGATATGGGCGATGGCGGCATCCAGATCGTCCACCACGCGGATCGAAAGCACCGCAGCCAGGTATTCGCGGCCCCAATCTTCCTCGCTCGCGGCGCGGATGCCGGCAACAAGGGTGCAGGTGTGCTCGCAGCCACGGATCTCCACCCCCCTCTCCTGCAGAACCGCCACCACCCGCGGCACGAATGCGGCGGCGATTTCCCGATGCACGAGCAGGGTCTCCATGGCATTGCACACGCCCGGTCGCTGTGTTTTGGCGTTGACGGCGATGGCCAGGGCCATATCCGGATCGGCGGCGGCATCCACATACACATGGCAGATGCCGTCCAGGTGCTTGATCACCGGCACCCGGGCCTCGGTGCTGATGCGTTCGATCAGGGAACGACCGCCTCTGGGGATGATGACATCCACGAACTTCTCGGCCCGGATCAACTCACCGACCATGGCGCGGTCCGTCGAATCCACCAGTTGCACGGCGTCCTGCGGCAGGGAGGCGTCCACCATGGCCCGTCGCAGGCAGGCGGCGATGACGCGGTTGGAATGGATGGCTTCACTGCCGCCACGGAGAATAACGGCGTTGCCGGATTTCAGACACAGCCCGGCCGCATCCGCCGTGACGTTCGGGCGGGACTCATAAATCATCCCGACCACTCCCAACGGCACGCGCATCCGTCCGACCTGAATGCCGGACGGGCGATAGACAAGATCCGTTGTGGCGCCGACGGGGTCCGGCAGGGCGGCGATCTGCTCCAGGCCGGCGGCCATGGCCTCGATACGATCGGGATTCAACTCCAGGCGGTCCAGCATGGCGGCATTCATATCGGCCTTTCGGGCGTGATCGAGGTCCATGGCATTGGCCGCCAGAATCTCTTCACACTCCCGGCGCAAAACTCCGGCGGCACAGAAGAGCGCCTCATTCTTGGCCGCGGTCGTGGCGGTGCGCATGTGCACGGCCGCCTCCCGCGCCTGTTCGCCGAGCCTGCGCATCATCGATGCAGCATCTTCACTCATGGTTCAAACTCCCTTCATCAACACCAGGTTGTCTCGATGGACCACCGATGAAAAATCCTTGTACCCGAGCACTTCTTCGATTCGGTCGCTGGGAATACCGATCAGCCTCCGCATTTCCTCGGCATTGTAGTTGCACAATCCCCGGGCGATCACACCGGTGGCGCCGACGATCTCCACGCACTCCCCCTTTTCGAACATCCCCTCAACAGCCCGGACACCGACGGGCAAGAGGCTGGCGCCGCGCTCGACGATTGCCCGCTGCGCGCCCTCATCCACCAGGATGCGGCCGCTGACCGGCAGCACCTCCGCGATCCAGTGTCGCCGCCGTGAATGCCGGTCAATGCCGCAGGCAAACAAGGTGCCCACATCCTCTCCGCGCAACAAGGCGGCAAGCAGGCCCTGGGCATGGCCGCTGAGCACGGCGGCGGCAACCCCTCCACGGGTGGCGATCCGCGCCGCTCGCAGTTTGCTGGACATTCCGCCGGTGGCGAAGGCGCTCCCCTTCCCTCCCGCCATGGCCATGATCTCCGGCGTGATGGCACGCACGAGGGGAATACGTCGCGCTCTGTCGTGGGTGGCGGGATCGGCATCGTACAACCCCTCGACATCGGTCAGAATGGCCAGGAGATCCGCATCCGTCAGCAAGGCCACCAAGGCACCGAGCGTATCATTATCACCGAACTTGATCTCCTCCACCACCACGGTGTCGTTTTCGTTGACGACGGGAACGATGCCGGCTGAAAACAGCGTTTCGCTGGTATTGCTGGCATTGAGGTAACGGCGCCGGTTTCTCAGATCGTCGCGGGTAATCAGCATCTGCGCCACTCCGATGCCATGGCGGTCGAAGGCACGCTTGTAGGCATGCATCAACGCCGGCTGGCCAATCGCTGCAGCCGCCTGCTTCTCGTGCACGGCAAGTGCACGCCCCGCCCATCCAAGATGCACACAACCGAGTGCCACCGCTCCCGAAGAGACGATCGCAATCTCCATGCCGCGACCGTGGAGAGCGGCAATCTCATCGGCAAAGGCATTCACCCGTTTCTGCTGCACACCTCCCCTGGGGTCGGCCAACAGAGAACTGCCGATCTTGACCACCAGCCGATGGACACGCTGCAGATCATCCCGGCTACGGATCATGCCGCCCGTTTCATTCTTGTAATCTCCCGATACACGGCTGCGATCAGTGCCTGCACACCCTCTTTGCTGACAGCGGAGACGGCATAGACCGGCAGGCCGATGTCCTGCGCCTCCTCCTTGACACGGCGCCGCCGAGACGGCGTCAGGGCATCCATTTTGTTCAGTACGAGAAACCGTGGTTTGTGCCAAACGTTCTCGCCGTATCCTTTCAGCTCGATCTCCACTTCCCGGACCTGCGACACGATATCGCGCGCGGAGTCGGCAGCATCCACCAGGTGCAGCAACACTTTGGTCCTCTCAATGTGGCGCAGGAAACGCAATCCCAGGCCCTTCCCCTCGTGTGCCCCCCGGATCAGGCCGGGAATGTCGGCCAGGACAAAAGCGTCCGTGCCGGTCACGAAGACCTCCCCCAGTACGGGCTCAAGCGTCGTAAACGGGTAGTCCGCCACCTTGGGACGGGCGTTGGAAACCGCGGCAAGAAAGGTGGACTTTCCGGCATTGGGAAGACCCACCAACCCCACATCCGCCAGCACTTTCAATTCCAGGATGCACTGTCCTTCCTCGCCCGGCTCACCCGGCTGCGCTCGGCGGGGGGCCCGGTTCGTACTGGTGGCGAAGCGTGCGTTGCCCAGACCGCCGCGGCCACCACGCGCCAGGATGCAACGACTGCCTTCCCGGTCGAGATCGGCGAGCAGCTCACCGGTCTCGCTACGTACCGTCGTACCCACCGGTACCTCAACCAGGAGATCGGCGCCGTTCTTCCCGTGCCTGCACCCTCCCATGCCGGGCTGGCCGTTTTTGGCCGTCAGATGTTTTCTCAGGTAGAGGTCCCGTAACGTGTTCTTGCGTGTGCTCGCCACGAGAATCACGTGCCCGCCACGGCCGCCATCGCCACCATCCGGTCCACCCCGTGGAATGAACCGTTCGCGGCGAAACGACACGCAGCCGGCGCCGCCCTTGCCGGCGCGGACCTCGATCCTGACCTCGTCGATAAAACGCATACTGAAATTACACCATATTCCGGCGAAAAAATAAAAAAGGCGCGGGTTACCCGCGCCCGAAACCCATGGAGCGAGGAATCAGCCTCGTACGCGTACCAGTGTGCGCCCGGATTTCTTGTAGTATTCGACCCTTCCGTCCGTCAGTGCAAACAGGGTATAGTCACGGCCGCATCCGACATTCTCACCCGGCCGAATGCGGGTGCCGCGCTGGCGCACCAGGATATTGCCGGCACGAACGATTTCACCGCCGAACTTCTTCACACCCAGCCGTTTGGCATTGGAATCACGCCCGTTACGGCTTGAGCCTCCCGCCTTCTTGTGTGCCATGACTCACTCCTTGCCCGCAGATTTTTTCGCCGCCCGCACTTTGGCCTTGCCCGTGGCCACCGTCGCCTTGGCTTCCGGTACGGCGGTTGCCGCCGCCTTGCCTGTCTTCCCGGCCGCCGCTTTCGCCGAAGCCTTGGGCTCTTTCACGGGAGCCGCGGCCTTGGGCTCCGCCTTCACCGCCCCGGCCTTCCTTGAGACCTTGGCTGCTCCAATCTTGACGATGCGCAGACACGTGTAGGGTTGCCGGTGCCCATGGGTACGCTTGGAATGTTTGCGACGCCGCTTCTTGAAGATCGGGATCTTCCGGCCCAGGCCCTGTTCCACCACCTCGGCGGACACTTTCGTGCCGGCGGCCTCCGATCCGAACTTGATGTCCTCGCCCGTTCCGAACAGAAGGACATCCTCAAAAACGATTTTTTCGCCCACCTCGGCGGCCAATCGGTCCACGCGTAACAGCTCGCCTTCCCGAACACGGTATTGTTTGCCACCACTCCGGATCACTGCATACATCGCCCGCCTCCCGATCAGGACTTGCCAGTGGACGCATTGCGACCGTATTTGCGGTAAAAGCGTTCCACACGCCCTTCGGTATCCACGATCTTCTGTTTGCCGGTGTAGAAGGGGTGGCAGGCCGAGCAGATCTCGACATGGATGTCGCCGCGTGTGGAGCGGGTCTCAAAGGTGTTGCCGCAAGAGCACGTTACCTTTGCTTTCCTGTATTCGGGATGAATGCCAGCTTTCACGTCGTTGAACTCCTCGTTTACCCTGAAGGGGCGCGATTTATACTCATATGTGCGCCCCAATGCAAGGCTCCATCAAGAATCCGGCTCCACAAACCGCCTTGCCGGTTTTGCGGCCCGGGAACGGACGCCTCCTGGCCGCGCCGTATTTGATCCGAGGCGCCTAGCCCGGATTTTCATGAGATCGCGGCTGGATGGCGCCGCCCAACAGGACTGAGCAACGCGTAACGAGCAACGAGGAAGCATTTCTTGTTGTACCACGATACGCATGATTTGGACCTCCGTCCTTGAACCTCGGCCCTCCGTCCTTGCTTGCCGGCGCGGCTGGGCAAGCCAGACGCCGCGAAATACAAAACGTTCCATCTCCTAC